>NZ_JBBMFD010000002.1:0-161654 GCF_040096205.1 Solibaculum intestinale
CCGATCTCCCTACGGTGCGCGGCCTTTTGGTGGACGCAAACGGACTCGAACCGCTGACCTCCTGCGTGTGAAGCAGGCGCTCTAACCAGCTGAGCTATGCGTCCAAAGGAAAGAAGATCAGCGAAGGCCGGCCGGAAACAGCCGGCCTAACGCAAATCTGGTGACGCGTAGGGGAATCGAACCCCTGTTACAGCCGTGAAAGGGCCGTGTCTTAACCGCTTGACCAACGCGCCAAATAAAATACGGACTTTTACTCGACTGATCTGGGGAAAAGTCCGTATTATGGTAGCGGCAGTTGGAGTTGAACCAACGACACTGCGGGTATGAACCGCATGCTCTAGCCAACTGAGCTATGCCGCCGAATGCATGTCCCCGTAAGGGGCGAGTAACATTATAATATGCTTGGTTGCGCTTTGTCAAGAGAATTTCCAAATTTCTTTGTTTTTTTCAATTCCCCGGCATTTATCCCAATGCAAACGCTTTATGCGGCTCTTTTTTGATTGCTTTTGCACCAGGATCGTGTATAATTTTAGATATCGCCTGAATGAAATTGCAAGGAGGATGCCGTATGCCTGTGGGCTTGGTTTTAGAGGGAGGAGGCATGCGCGGCGCATATACCGCCGGCGTGCTGGAGGCCTTTACCGATCGCCAGATTGCCTTTCCCTACGTCATCGGGGTTTCTGCCGGCGCGCTTAATGCCACCGCTTTTGTGTCAGGGCAGCCGGGGCGCACCCGCCGGGTGCTGGTGGACTATTGCCAGGACCCCCGCCTCTTGAGCGTGCAGAACATGATGATTACCGGTTCGCTGTTCGGCTATGACTTTATTTTTAACCAGATCGCCGCCGAACATGCGCTCATTGATTACGACGGACTGCACCGTTCTCCCGTTACCATGCTGGCAGGCGCCACCGACTGCGCCACCGGCGAAGAAGTCTGGTACGGGAAGGAACACATCGGCCCCGGCCGTACCGATGTGCTGGCCGCCTCCTGCTCGGTGCCATTCGTGTCCAAGGTGGTGGAGTACGAAGGCCGTCCGCTTCTCGACGGGGCCTGCGTCTGCCCCATCCCGGTGGAGAAATCCATGGAGGACGGCAATGCCCTCAACGTCATCGTACTCACAAAGCATTTCAGCCATGAGAAAAAGATCGGCTATCCGTTGGGCATGATTAAGTCGGTCTACGGCCGATTCCCAAAGCTGGTGGAGGCCCTTTCCCGTTCCAACGGGATTTACAACGACCAGGTACGGCTCTGCCGCAGGCTGGAGAAAGAGGGCAAGGCGGTGGTTATCCAGCCGCCCGCCTCTCTGATGGTGAGCACCTATGAAAAGGACCCTAAGGTGCTAAACGACCTAGCTGACCGGGGTTATGCTGACGGAGAGGCAAAACTCAAAGAGGTCCGGGCGCTCCTGTCCCGGGGCGTCTAATCTTTGTCCTTCTTTGCTGGCGGGGTTCAAATAGAACCGGGAGTTCCCGTCCATACTAATAGAATACCGCCTCCTTTCGCAAGGGGGGAAAGAAAAAACGCACCGGCAAAACCGCCGGGTCAAACGGAAATGGGGTAGGAACATTGGAATGGCTGCAAAGCTTTGACTTTTTATGGAACGGCATTCTTTCCATCGGCTGGCAGCAGGTGGTGATGTACGTTATCGGCGCGCTGCTGATCTACCTGGCGCTGGCGAAAAACTTTGAACCGGCGCTGCTGATGCCCATGGGCTTCGGGGCGATTCTGGTGAATCTCCCGCTGTCTGGCGTGCTCGACCAGACCATGGCGGGCGTGGGCGAGGTCAAAGGCATCGTCCAGTGGCTTTACGAGGTGGGGATCGAGGCGTCGGAGGCCCTGCCGCTCCTGCTTTTTGTGGGCATTGGGGCCATGATCGACTTTGGCCCGCTTTTGAGCAATCCCAAAGTCATGCTGTTCGGCGGCGCCGCCCAGTTCGGCATTTTCTTCACCGTCATGCTGGCAGTGGTGTTCGGGTTTGACCTGCGCGACGCCGCATCCATCGGCATCATCGGCGCGGCGGACGGCCCCACCTCCATTCTGGTGGCCAACATCTTTAAGAGCAATTACCTGGGAGCCATCGCGGTGGCCGCCTATTCCTACATGGCACTGGTCCCCATCATCCAGCCCTTCTGCATCAAACTGGTGACGACCAAGAAGGAACGGTGCATCCGTATGCCCTATAATCCCAAGTCGGTTTCCCGGACCACGCGGATCTTGTTCCCGATCCTGGTAACGGTGGTGGCCGGCCTGATTGCACCCGCATCGGTAGGGCTGGTGGGGCTTTTGATGTTCGGCAACCTCCTGCGGGAGTGCCTGCGGCTTGACAGCCTCGCCCAGACCGCTCAAAGCGTCCTCGCTAACTTAATCACGATTTTCTTAGGGATCACCATCGCCTTCAAGATGACGGCGGAAAACTTCGTGACCATCGAAACCCTGATAATTTTGGTGCTGGGCCTGGTGGCCTTTATGATCGACACCATCGGCGGTGTCCTTTTCGCCAAGTTTATGAACCTGTTCTTAAAGAAGGACAAAAAGATCAATCCCATGATCGGCGCGGCGGGCATTTCGGCCTTTCCCATGTCCGCCCGGGTGGTGCAGAAGATGGCGCTCAAGGAAGACAACCAAAACCACCTATTGATGCACGCGGTGGGCGCCAACGTATCCGGTCAGATCGGTTCGGTTATCGCCGGCGGTATTATTTTGGCGCTGGTACCGGGCATGTTGTAAGAGAGGGGATGGAGTACGATGCCGCAATTGCTTTGGGTCATTGATATGGCGGATTTCTGGAATTCATTAAAACTGATGGGTTTGGGGATGCTGGGCATCCTGGTGGTCATGGCGCTGATTATGGCGATCATCGCCGTTTTGAACGCGGTGACCAAACCGAAGGAAAAGGGCGGCGGGCCGTCGTCCAAATAAGAACGAGACAAAGAAAAAACCGCCCCGCCGCCAACCGGCTGCCGGGCGGTTTCCATCGGGAGAGCTTACCCCAGCACGATCTGGGTCCGGCCGTTTAAATAAGCGTCGGCAAACTGGGAGAACACCTGCTTGATGAGCTGGTGCCCCTCTTCATTGGGATGAATGCCGTCGTCGCAAAGAAGGTCTTTATAATTGTGTTTGTCTAAGAAGGCGGCCCGCACGTCCACAAACAGGCTCTTCGTCTCGTAGGCCAGCATCATAATGGTATGGGAATAAAGCTCCTGGAACCGGTAAATCATCTGGGTGTCTCCCAGCCATTTGAGAATATTCTCCCGGTTTAGTCCCGCGCGTGTGATCCAGCTGAGGTATTTCTCCGCGTCAATGGGGGGAAGGGACATGAGGATGGGCTGGATGGCGTGATCCTTTAGCGTTGTGAGCATCCGCCGGTAGGTAGCGACAAACTCTTTCAGGGGCGTATGAGGCTGGTGGTCCGCCTCAGGCGCGGCGGAAACCTTGTCCCAGTCATAGTCGCAGTCGTTGCCGCCGTATTCCAAAAGCACCATGTCGCAGTCGAGTCCGCGTTCCAGCTGGCGGCAAAGCTGCTGGCAACCCTTGCCGATGGTGCAGCCGAACTTGGATTTATTGAGAATGTCCAGCGCAAATTCCTCTTTAAAAGCATTTAGGTTGGTGGGCGGCTGAGGATAATAGCGGCTGCTCTTGTGGTCGAGGAGGATTCCTTTCATAATGGAGTCTCCGTAGATCTGGATGCGCCGTACCACGTTCATAAGCGTTTCTCCTTTTACAGACGGGTGATGCTTTCCTTTATTATAAAAGTCTGCTTTCGTTTGGGCAAGCGGAATTTTGTCTTACAATCCGACATGATTTCCTTTATAATTAGTATAAAACAACTCCCAACGGAATATGTGACGAATGCCTAAATTTTCTCCGAAAAATTTTCGCGAAATGCCGAATTTTTTTCTTGCATTCCCCCCTGAATTATGGTATTATAATCGAGCGTGACTGCACAGATATGCGATGATGCGGGAGGTTGCGGCCGGTAGGCCGGTTTTTTCCGCGGAGTATGTCCGATTTTAAACCGGGCGAAATGATACGGCACTGTTTTGAAGCGGCGCGGTTTTCCCGCGGCGTTTGTGCCCTTATGACGTTACAAGACGGAACCCCGGATAAAACTGCGCGCAGTTTGTCCGGCTTTTTCAATGTCCGGGGACGAAACACCCGGAGGCGTAGAACGTTTTTAACGCCGCCCGCCAACTAGTAAAAGGAGGCGACTTTCCGTGGCAGTCAAGGAAAAAATCAGAATCAGGCTCAAGGGTTACGATCATCAGCTCGTCGATCAGTCGGCGGAGAAGATTGTCGAAACCGCAAAACGCACCGGCGCTCGGGTCTCCGGCCCTGTGCCGCTCCCCACTGACAAGCAGGTGGTGACCATCCTGCGCGCGGTCCATAAGTACAAGGACAGCCGTGAGCAGTTCGAGATGCGTACCCACAAGCGCTTGATCGACATTCTCAGACCCAGCAACAAGACAGTTGAGGCTTTAACCGGCCTTGAACTCCCCGCCGGCGTCGAAATCGAGATTCAGCTTTAACCCACTGAATCCGCCGATTCGCACGGACGAGGTCACGTCGGGTTCCCCCGACCAATAACCGAAGGAGGATCATACCATGCAAAAAGGTATCATCGGCAAGAAGCTGGGCATGACGCAGGTCTTCGACGAGAAGGGCAACGTAGTTCCCGTCACCGTCGTGGAGGCCGGCCCGTGCGCAGTGGTCCAGAAGAAGACCGTCGAAAACGACGGCTATGTCGCAGTCCAGCTCGGCTACGGCGACATGAAGGACAAAAACGTCACCAAGCCGCTCAAAGGCCATTTCGGCAAGGCGGACGTGGCGCCCAAGCGTCACCTGCGCGAATTTAGGTTCGACAGCGCTGACGACATGAACATCGGCGATATTGTGAAAGCGGACGTATTTGCGGCCGGCGATCACATCGACGTCACCGGTATTTCCAAAGGTAAGGGCTATGCGGGCACCATCAAGCGCTGGAACTTCCATCGCCTGAAGGAATCCCACGGTACCGGCCCTGTCGCCCGCCACGCTGGCTCCAACGGCGCATGTAGCTCCCCGTCCCGCGTGTTCAAGGGCAAGAAACTCCCGGGCCATCTGGGCGCCGAGCGAGTCACCGTTCAGAATCTCGATGTCGTGAAGGTGGATGCGGAAAACAACCTCATCGCCATCAAGGGCGCGATTCCCGGCCCCAAGGGCGGAATCGTCGTCATCCGCGACAGCGTGAAGAACGCGTAAGGGAAGGAGGAAACACAATGCCTAAGGTTTCAGTATTCGATATGGCAGGCAAGTCTGTCGGCGAGATGGAGCTTTCCGAAGGCGTTTTCGGAATCGAGCCCAATAAGCACGTGATGCATCTGGCTGTGGTCAATTACCTGGCCAACCAGCGTCAGGGCACCCAGTCGGCGCTGACCCGCGCCGAGGTTTCCGGCGGCGGCAAAAAGCCGTGGAGACAGAAGGGCACCGGCCGCGCGCGTCAGGGTTCCACCCGCGCTCCCCAGTGGAGACACGGCGGTATCGTTTTTGCTCCCAAGCCCCGTGACTACCGCCTGAACATGAATAAGAAGGTCCGCCGCCTGGCCATGAAGTCCGCATTCTCTTCCAAGGTGCAGGACAATGAGCTTGTGGTGGTGGATTCCATCGCTCTGGAAGAAATCAAGACGAAAACCGTCGTTGACATGCTTTCCAAGCTGGAAGCCGGCAAGAAGGCTCTGATCGTCATGCCGGAAAAGGATGAAAAAGTCATCAAGTCCGCCCGCAACATCCCGGGCGTCAAGACCGCTCTGGTCAATACCCTCAACGTTTACGACATTCTCAACTGCGACAAGCTGATTGTCGCCAAGGGCGCCGTAACGCAGCTCGAGGAGGTGTATGCGTAATGACAAACGCGCATGATATCGTAATCCGCCCCATCATCACCGAAAAGAGCATGGCGGGCATCCCCAACATGCGGTACACCTTCGCAGTGGCGAAGGACGCCAATAAAATCGAAATTGCCAAGGCCGTGGAGAGCGTCTTCGATGTGAAGGTCGCCAAGGTCAACACCATCAATGTCCGCGGCAAGATGAGACGGCAGGGCCGTTTCGAGGGCTACACCCCCTCATGGAAAAAGGCCATCGTCACGCTCAAGAAGAATTCCAAGCCGATTTCCTTCTTTGAGGGTATGTTCTAAATTTCGATGGTTTGACGCAGGCTTTTTTACCTGCGAACCGGCAACGTATGGGGAACAGACAGCCCCGCAAAGCCAATATGAGGAGTGTGAGATTCCAACATGTCTATCAAGGTTTTTAAGCCGACGACCAATGCCAGACGCAACATGTCGGTTACCGATTATGCCGGCCTTTCCAAGGTCAGCCCTGAAAAGAGCCTGCTGGCTCCCCTGAAGAATACCTCCGGCCGCAACAGCTACGGCCGTATCACCGTCCGCCATCGCGGCGGCGGCAACCGCCGCAAGTACCGCATCATCGACTTCAAGCGCAATAAGCTGGACATGCCGGCGACCGTTCTCACCATTGAGTACGATCCCAACCGTTCCGCTCACATTGCGCTGGTGCAGTACGAGGACGGCGAAAAGCGCTACATCATCGCGGCCAACGGCCTGAAGGTGGGCGACACGGTGGTTTCCGGCGCGTCTGCGGACATTAAGCCCGGCAACGCCCTGCCCCTGGTCAATATCCCGGTTGGTACCTTTGTCCACAACGTGGAGCTTTATCCCGGCAAGGGTGCGCAGCTTGCCCGCTCGGCCGGCAACATGGCCCAGCTGATGGCAAAGGAAGGCGCTTACGCGCTCCTTCGTCTGCCCTCCGGTGAGCTTCGCAACGTATCCGTTCAGTGCATGGCCACCATCGGCCAGGTCGGAAACGTGGACCATGAGAACGTCAAGGTTGGTAAGGCCGGCCGCAAGCGTCACATGGGCTGGCGTCCGACGGTGCGCGGTTCCGTCATGAACCCCTGCGACCATCCGCACGGCGGTGGTGAAGGCAAGTCCCCGGTGGGCCGTCCCGGCCCGGTTACCCCGTGGGGTAAGCCTGCCCTTGGTTACAAGACCCGCGCGAAGCACAACCGCTCCGACAAGATGATCGTCAAACGTCGCGGCGGCAAGTAAGGTGTGGAAAGGAGACTAAGAACTCATGGGTAGAAGCGTGAAGAAAGGCCCTTACGTGCAGCCGGTGCTGCTCAAGAGGGTTGAAGAAATGAACAAAAATGGCGAGAAGCGCATCCTGAAGACCTGGAGCCGCTCTTCCACCATTTTCCCGGATTTTGTCGGCCACACCTTTGCTGTTCACGACGGCAGAAAGCATGTTCCGGTCTATGTGACCGAAGATATGGTTGGCCATAAGCTGGGCGAGTTCGCGCCAACACGGACCTTCAAGGGCCATGCTGGCTCCAAGACGTCCAATAACGGCAAGTAATAGCGGCCGAAAGGAGTGTACGGTATGGAAGCAAGGGCAAACCTGAAATATGCCCGTATTTCACCCCGCAAGGTGAAAATTGTTTTGGACTTGATCCGCGGTAAGGACGCAGAAACCGCCGCGGCCATTCTGAAATATACCCCCAAGGCCGCCTGCGAGTATCTCGAGAAGCTGCTCAAGTCGGCCGTTGCGAATGCGGAGAACAACCATCATATGGACGTTTCGAGGCTCTACATCGCCGAGTGCTATGTGTGCCCCGGCCCGATCCTCAAGCGCCTGCGTCCCGGTCCGCACGGACGTGGCTTTCAGATTCAGAAGAAGACATCCCACGTGACCCTCGTGCTCAGGGAAGCGGAATAAGCGTCAAAGGAGGTTAGTTTATGGGCCAGAAAATTCATCCCCACGGTTTGCGCGTGGGCGTCATCAAGGACTGGGATTCCCGCTGGTATGTGGGCGACAAGGATTTCGGCGACACGCTGGTCGAGGATTACAATCTCAGAAAGACGCTTAAGAAGCAGCTCTACGCCGCAGGCGTCCCGAAGATCGAGATCGAGCGCAATTCCGCTCGCGTTGTGCTTCACATCCATTGTGCGAAGCCCGGCATGGTGATCGGCAAAGGCGGTTCGGAAATCGAGAAGCTGCGCCTGCAGTGCGAAGCCATGCTGAAGAAACCGGTTTCCATCAACATCGTCGAGGTGAAGAACCCCGATTTGAACGCCCAGCTGGTGGCGGAAAACATCGCAGCCCAGCTGGAGAAGCGTATTTCCTTCCGCCGCGCCATGAAGCAGTCCATCGGCCGCGCCATGCGCATGGGTGCGAAGGGAATCAAGATCAACGTGTCCGGTCGTCTGGGCGGCGCGGAAATCGCCCGCAGTGAGCATTATCACGAGGGCACCATTCCGCTGCAGACCATCCGCGCGGACATCGACTACGGCTTTGCCGAAGCAAATACCACTTACGGCCGCATCGGCGTGAAAGTGTGGCTGTACAAAGGCGAGGTTCTGCAGGATGCCCGCCCGTCCCGTAAGGAAGGAGGCCGCAGATAATGCTGTTACCCAAGAGAGTCAAATACCGCAGAGTCCAGAGAGGCCGCCTTACCGGTAAGGCCATGCGCGGCAACACCGTTACCTATGGTGATTTCGGCCTGCAGGCCTTGGAGCCCGCCTGGATTTCCAGCAATCAGATTGAAGCCGCCCGTGTCGCCATGACCCGTTACATCAAGCGCGGCGGCCAGGTTTGGATCAAAATTTTCCCGGATAAGCCCATCACCGAGAAGCCGGCGGAAACCCGAATGGGTTCCGGTAAAGGCTCCCCCGAGTACTGGGTGGCAGTGGTTAAGCCCGGCCGGGTCATGTTCGAAATCGCTGGTGTCTCTGAGGAGATTGCCCGCGAGGCTATGAGACTGGCAGCCAACAAGCTGCCCATCAAGTGCAAGTTTATTGCCAAGGAAGAAACGGGTGGTGAGCAGTAATGAAGGCCAAAGACATCAGAGAATTGACCGCTGCCGAGCTCAACACGAAGCTCAAGGATTTGAAAGAGGAGCTTTTCAACCTGCGATTCCAGAACGCGATCAACCAGCTCGACAATCCCATGCGCATCAATGCCGTCAAGAAGGACATTGCCCGGGTCAAGACGGTTCTGCGGGAGCTTGAGCTCAAAGAAGCGCAGGGCGCATAAGGGAAGGGAGGAGTAAGCTGTGGAAGAACGCAACCTCAGAAAGACGAATGTAGGCAAAGTCATCAGCAACAAGATGGATAAGACCATCGTCGTAGCGATTCAGGACAATGTCAAGCATCCTCTTTATAAGAAGATCATCAAGCGCACGGTTCATCTGAAGGCGCATGACGAAAAGAATGCGTGCAACGTCGGCGACCGCGTGCTTGTAATGGAGACCCGCCCCCTTTCCAAGGACAAGAGATGGCGTCTGGTCGAGATCCTGGAGAAGGCAAAATAAGCAATCACGCTTGTTGAAAGGAGGAACACCTGAATGATTCAGCAGCAGACATTCCTCAAGGTGGCCGACAACACAGGCGCGAAGGAGCTTATGTGCATTCGCGTGTTGGGCGGCTCCGGTAGGAGATATGCAAACATCGGCGACGTGATCGTCGCTTCGGTCAAAAAGGCAACACCCGGCGGCGTAGTGAAAAAGGGCGAAGTGGTCAAAGCGGTGGTCGTTCGTACCGCCAGCGGCCTTCGCCGTGAGGATGGCTCATACATCCGCTTCGACGAAAACGCAGCCGTTATCATCAGAGAGGATAAGAACCCGAGGGGCACGCGTATCTTTGGCCCGGTGGCCAGAGAGCTTCGCGAAAAGGATTATTTGAAGATCCTCAGCCTTGCCCCTGAGGTGCTCTAATGGAGGTGCGCAGATGAACAACAAATTACACGTCAAAAAGGGCGACACCGTCATGGTAATCAGCGGCACCAGCAAGGGCAGGAAGGGAAAAGTGCTTGAGGTCAGCCCCAAGGAGGGCAAGGTCATCGTGGAAGGCATCCACATGGTCACCAAGCACGTCAAGCCCCGCAAGATGGGCGATCCCGGCGGCATTGTGAAAGCCGAAGGCGCGCTCTACGCCAGCAAGGTTATGCTTGTCTGCCCCAAGTGCGGCAAGCCCACCCGCGTAGCAACCAAGGTGTACGGCGACGGCACCAAGGAGCGGGTATGCAAACACAAAGACTGCGGCGAGACCTTTTAAGGAGGATAAGACATGGCTCGACTCAAGGATTTTTATAAAAGCGATGTCGCTCCCGCTCTCATGAAGAAATTCGGCTACAAGAGCTGCATGCAGATTCCGCAGCTCAACAAGGTCGTCATCAACGTGGGCGCAGGCGAGGCCAAGGAGAACTCCAAGGTCATCGACGCTATTATCAGCGACATTACCGCGATCACCGGCCAGAAGGCCGTCCCCACCAAAGCGAAGAAATCCGTCGCGAACTTTAAGCTGCGCGAAGGCATGCCCATCGGCGTAAAGGTTACCCTGCGCGGCGATCGGATGTATGAGTTCGTCGACCGCCTGTTCTCGGTGGCGCTGCCCCGGGTGCGCGACTTCCGCGGCATCAACCCCAATTCCTTTGACGGCCGTGGCAATTACAGCATGGGTGTCAAGGAGCAGCTCATATTCCCCGAGATCGACTACGATAAGATCGACAAGGTCCGCGGCATGGACATTTGCTTTGTCACCACCGCGAACACCGACGAGGAAGCCAGAGAGCTGTTGACGCTCATGGGCGCCCCGTTTGCGAAGTAAGGGAGGAATGAAAAATGGCGAAAACATCCATGAAGGTCCGGCAAAAAAGAGAGCCTAAATTCAGCTCCCGTGGCTACAACCGCTGCAAAATCTGCGGCAGACCCCACGCTTATCTTCGCAAATTTGGCATCTGCCGTATCTGCTTCCGCGAGCTTGCCCATAAGGGCGAGATCCCGGGCGTAAAGAAGGCAAGCTGGTAAAGCTACAGCAAAGGAGGAAACGGCATGCAGATCACCGATACCATTGCGGATATGCTCACCAGAATCCGCAACGCAACGAGCGCCAAGCATGATTCCGTGAACGTGCCCGCGTCGAATATGAAGAAAGCCATTGCGCAGATTCTTCTCGACGAAGGCTACATCCGGAATTTCCAGGTAGTGGACGACGGCAAGCAGGGCATCATCAAGATCAACCTGAAATATGCCCCCGACAAGACCCCCGCCATTACCGGCCTGCGTCGGGTTTCCAAGCCCGGCCTGCGCATTTATACAAGCTGTGAAGATATGCCCCGCGTCATGAAGGGCCTCGGAATAGCGATTATGTCCACCTCCAAGGGTGTCATGACCGACCGTCGTGCACGCAAGGAGAACATTGGCGGCGAAGTTCTCGCCTTTATTTGGTAAGGAGGGCTTAGGAAATGTCTCGTATAGGAAGAAAGCCCATCACGATTCCTGCCGGTGTAGACGTAAAGCTGGATGGCACCGTTATTACCGTCAAAGGCCCCAAGGGGACTTTGACCCAGAGCCTGCATCCGGATATGCAGGTGGCGGTTGACGCAGGTGTGATCACAGTGACCCGTCCGTCGGACGACAAAGAGCACCGTTCTCTGCACGGCCTGACTCGTACCCTCGTGGCCAACATGGTCGAGGGCGTGACCAACGGCTTCAAGAAGGAGCTGGACGTCAACGGCGTGGGTTACCGTGTACAGAAGCAGGGCAAGAATCTTGTGATGAACTTAGGATATTCCCACCAGGTTATTGTCCCGGAGATCGACGGCATCACCATCGAGGCCCCGACTCCCAATAAGATTGTCATTCTCGGCCCCGACAAGCAGAAGGTCGGCCAGTTTGCAGCAGAAGTCCGCGAGAAGCGTCCGCCGGAGCCTTACAAGGGCAAGGGCATTAAGTACGTCGACGAGGTCATCCGCCGCAAGGAAGGCAAGGCCGGTAAGGGCGGCAAGAAGTAAGGAGTGAAACATTATGGTAACTAAGGTTGACAGCAACAAGGCAAGGCTCAACCGCCACACCCGTGTGCGCGGCAAGATTTCGGGCACTGCTGCACGTCCGCGCCTGAATGTATTCCGCTCCCTTTCCAACATCTACGCCCAGCTGATTGACGACGTAAAGGGCGTGACCCTGGCTTCCGCTTCCACTCTGGATAAGGAATTCAACGGTTACGGCGGAAACAAAGAGGCTGCCCGGGAAGTGGGCAAACTGATCGCAAAGCGCGCGGCGGAAAAGGGCATCACGGAAGTGGTCTTTGACCGCGGCGGCAACATCTATCACGGCCGAGTCAAAGAACTGGCCGAAGGCGCCCGTGAGGGCGGTCTGAAGTTCTAAGTAAGGAGGAGAAAGGCTTGGCTAAAATTGACGCAACTCAGTTGGAATTAGTGGAGCGCGTGGTTTCCATCAACCGCGTATCCAAAACCGTCAAGGGCGGACGCATCTTCAAGTTCGCGGCTCTGGTCGTGGTCGGCGACGGCAACGGCACGGTGGGCTACGGCTTGGGCAAGGCCGGTGAAGTTCCGGACGCGATCCGCAAGGGCATCGAGGATGCCAAGAAGAATCTGATCAAGGTTTCCCTCCGCGGAACGACGATCCCCCACGAGGTTATCGGTAAGTTCGGCGCGGGCGCGGTTCTCCTGAAGCCCGCCGCTCCCGGTACCGGCGTTATCGCCGGCGGTGCCGTGCGTGCGGTCGTCGAGTCGGTCGGCATTAAGGACATCCGTACCAAGGCCCTGCGTTCGAACAATCCCTGCAATGTGGTCAGCGCCACCATCGCGGGCCTGAAGCTGCTCAGAAATGCTGACGAGGTCGCCGCCCTGCGCGGCAAGCCCGTCAAAGAAATTATCGGTTAAGGGGGGCGGCTGAAATGAAGAAGATTAAGCTCGTCAAGAGCCTCATCGGCAGTAAGAAGGATCAGATCGCCACCGCCAATTCTCTGGGCCTGCACAAGATCGGCGACGAAAGCGTTCAGCCTGACAACGCCGCGACTTGTGGAAAAATCACAAAAATAAGCCACCTCATAGAGGTAACCGAAGCGTAAGCAAGGAGGTGCAAGTAAATGAAACTGCATGAACTTTCGCCTGCGCAAGGCTCCAATATGGAGGTAAAGCGTATAGGCAGAGGACACGGCTCCGGCAACGGCAAGACTGCCGGTAAGGGCCACAAGGGTCAGAAGGCGCGTGCCGGCCGCGGTATGCGTGCTGGGTTTGAAGGCGGCCAGATGCCCCTGATGCGCCGTATCCCGAAGAGAGGCTTTGTCAATATCTTTGCAACGGAATATGCAGCGATCAACGTCGATGCACTGGAGGCGTTTGAGGCCGGCTCCGTCGTGGATGCCGAGGCTCTCAAAACCGCCGGCGTCATCAAGAAAGTCTACGACGGCGTGAAAATTCTGGGAAATGGCGAGATTACCAAGGCGCTCACCGTGAAGGCGGCGAAGTTCTCGGAATCCGCGAAGCAGAAGATCGAAGCAGCCGGAGGAAAGGCCGAGGTGATCTGACATGTTCGAGACATTCCGTAATGCATGGAAGATCGCGGACCTGCGCAAAAAGATCCTTTATACCCTGATGGTTATCGTGGTGTTCCGGATCGGCGCCGCCATTCCGGTTCCCTTTATCGACCTGGAGGCGCTGAAGACCCTCATGGGTTCCATGACGGGGGACACCGGGCTGCTCGGTTACTTCAACATCATTTCCGGCGGCGGACTGGAAAAGGCAACCCTTTTCGCCCTGTCCGTCACCCCGTACATTAACGCATCCATTATCATTCAGCTGCTCACCGTCGCCATTCCGCCTCTGGAACGTATGGCAAAGGAAGGCGAAGAGGGCCGCAAAAAGATCGCGAAATACACGCGTTATTCTACCATTGTCCTAGGTTTGATCCAAGCCGGCGCCTACTATGCCTATTTGTACAACAGCAACATCGTTAAGTATAACTCCGGTTTTGACGGCGTATTCACCGCCATCGTCATCATCCTGACCTTTACCGCCGGTTCTGCTTTGATGATGTGGCTGGGCGAGCAGATCAACGAAAAAGGCATTGGCAACGGCATTTCCATCCTCCTGTTCGCCGGTATCGTTTCCCGCGGCCCCTCCATGGTGCTGCAGCTGGTGGAGTACTTCAAGATGGGCTTTGAGGGCCAGACCCAGTACTTCTTCATTGTCCCGGCGATCGTGGTGATCTTTATCCTGATCATCGCCTTCATCGTTCTGATGACCGATGCGGAACGTCGCATCCCGATTCAGTACGCCAAAAGAGTGGTCGGGCGCAAGGTTTACGGCGGGCAGTCCACCCATATGCCCATCAAGGTCAATATGTCCGGTGTTCTTCCCATCATCTTCGCCTCTTCGTTCCTGTCCATCCCGTCCACCATTCAGATGTTTGTGCAGGCGAAGGAAGGGTTCTGGAAAGGCTTCTTCGACGCCTTCTCCACCACCGGCTGGCTTTACGGCGTCCTTTACTTCCTGCTCATTATCTTCTTTAGCTATTTCTATATTTCCATCCAGTATAATCCGATTGAAATGGCCAATAATCTCAAGAAGAACAACGGCGCGATCCCGGGCATTCGTCCCGGTAAGCCCACCTCGGACTTCATTATGAAGATCATCTCCAAGGTCTGCCTCATCGGCGCGCTCTTCTTGGGTGTGGTTGCGATCCTGCCGATCATTTTCGGCGCGGTTACCGGCATTCACGGCCTGTCGCTGGGTGGTACTTCCATCCTCATCGTGGTCGGCGTCGCCATCGAGACCGTTCGTCAGATCGAGTCTCAGATGCTTATGCGCCACTACAAGGGTTTCCTTGAATAAGAGCAACTTGCGTTGCTTAGGGATTAGGGACTGTTTCGTTTGGATAAGGCGATGGTGCCGCCGAGAACAGAGAAAAGTCTGATTCGACGCGGTCACCATGGCCCTAACCCCTAGAACCTAATGCACAAAAGGTGCATTCTTGCAAGGAGTGCGTTTTGTTATGAAGTTGATTCTTCTCGGCGCCCCCGGCGCCGGTAAGGGTACCCAGGCAGAGGTGATCTGTCAGCATTATCCGATTCCTGCGATTTCTACGGGTAATATTATCCGTGAAGCGCTGAAGAGCGGCTGTGAGCTGGGAAAGCAAGCAAAGTCCTATATGGACGAAGGCAAATTGGTTCCCGATGAACTGGTCATCGAGATCATCAAAAACCGCCTCTCCAAGGAAGACTGCAAAAACGGGTTTATTCTCGACGGCTTCCCCAGAACCATCACTCAGGCCGAGGCCCTGGACCGCATGGGCATCGACATCGACCGGGTCATCGACATTGAGGTCCCGGACGAAACGATCGTTCAGAGATTGTCCGGGCGCCGTGTCTGCGAGAGCTGTGGCGCCACCTATCATGTGCTTTATAAAAAGCCGGCGATTGAAGGGGTGTGTGACAAGTGCTCCGGCACCCTGATTCAGCGTAAGGATGACCGTCCGCAAACCATTGAGGAACGCCTGCGCGTGTATCACGAGCAGACCGAGCCGCTCAAAGCCTTCTATGAGCGCAAACACATTCTGTTTGTGGTAGAAGGCCAGGAGGACGTGGCGGAAACCAGCCGCCTGACTCTGGCGGTCATTGAGGATTTGGCATGATTGTACTGAAAACTTCCCGCGAACTCGCGCTCATGCGTGAGGCGGGCCGGATTTCGGCAAACGCGCTGAAGCTGGCCGGCGAGGCCGTCGAACCTGGTGTAACCACCGAGGAAATCGACCGCATCGCCCGCAAGTATATCGAAAGCTGCGGGGCCACCCCAAACTTTCTCCATTACAACGGCTTCCCTGCGACTGCATGCATTTCCGTCAACGACGAAGTCATCCACGGCATACCGAAGAAGACCCGTGTTTTGAAAGCCGGCGATATTGTGTCCATTGACCTGGGCGCGCAGATCCACGGCTATCACGGAGACAACGCCTACACCTTCCCCTGCGGCGCCATTTCCAAAGAGGCCGAAGCCCTTTTGGAGGCCACCCGGGAAAGCCTGTACTGCGCCATCAAGGCGGCGGTACCCGGCGGAAGGCTGGGGGATATCTCCAGTGCGGTGCAAAAGTATGTCGAGGCGCGCGGTTACTCGGTGGTACGCGAATTTGTCGGCCACGGAGTAGGCGCGAGTCTTCACGAAGACCCTAGCGTTCCCAACTACGGCACCCCCGGCAGAGGGGTCCGTCTGCTGCCCGGCATGACCCTGGCTATTGAGCCCATGATCAACGCCGGGAAAAAGGAGGTCCACGTTCTGGCCGACGGCTGGACCGTAAAGACCAATGACGGCAGCCTGTCTGCCCACTTTGAGCATTCCGTCGCGATTACCCCCGACGGTCCGGTCATTCTGACCCAGCCCGATTGATGCAAAGAGGAGGTCAGCATGGTCAAAGGTCGTGTGGTTATATCGCGAGCCGGCCGGGACAAGGACAAAGCGCTCACCGTGCTTTGGGCCGATGAAAGATCGGTGCTGGTCGCGGACGGAAAGGAACGGTTGCTTGAACGTCCCAAACGCAAAAACGTCAGGCATGTCCGAAAAACCGGCGTCGTCCTTCCTGACGACGCTCTGAGAACCAATCGCTCGTTACGCAAGGCACTACGCAGTTTCGTCTCTTCCCAGGAAGACGGCGGACCTCGCAACGGGACTGGAGGGAATTAATCTTGTCCAAAGAAGATGTCATTGAACTCGAGGGCGTAGTTGTTGAAGCCCTTCCGAACGCCATGTTTAAGGTAGAACTGCCCAACAAGCATCAGGTCCTGGCCCATATTTCCGGAAAGCTTCGGATGAACTTCATCCGCATTCTGCCCGGGGATAAGGTGACGCTGGAGATGTCTCCGTACGACCTGACCCGCGGGCGGATCACCTGGCGTTCCAAATAAGGCGTCTGAACGCAACGATAGGACGCCGCTTGTCCGAATCATGCCTGCATCCGCAACAATAAGGAGGCGTTTTCCATGAAGGTCAGACCTTCCGTAAAGGCTATTTGCGAAAAATGCAAGATCATCAAACGCAAGGGGAAAGTCATGGTTATCTGTGAGAACCCCAAACATAAGCAGCGTCAGGGCTAAGCCTTGGGCGTAATTAATGGAGGTGTAATGCTATGGCGCGTATTTCTGGTGTGGACCTGCCCCGCGACAAGCGGGTGGAGATCGGCCTGACCTATATCTATGGGATCGGCCGCAAAACCAGCAATGAAATCCTTGCCGCCACGGGCGTCAATCCGGACACCCGCGTGCGTGATTTGAGCGAGGACGACGTATCCAAGCTCCGTGAATACATCGACCACAACCTGCGGGTAGAGGGTGACCTCCGCCGCGATGTGGCGTTCGACATTAAGAGACTCATCGAGATCGGTTCTTATCGCGGGATTCGTCACCGCAGAGGACTCCCGGTGCGCGGACAGCGGTCCAAGACCAATGCCCGTACCCGCAAGGGCCCGAAGAAGACCATCGCCAACAAGAAGAAGTAAGGAGGGATATCAGAAGATGGCAGGAAAAACTCAAGTCAAGAAGGGCGCAACCACCCGCCGCCGCCGCGAGCGCAAGAATATTGAAAAGGGTGCGGCGCATATCCAGTCTACCTTTAACAACACCATCGTGACCATCACTGATGTTCAGGGCAACGCCATTTCTTGGGCGTCCGCCGGCGAGTTAGGCTTCCGTGGTTCCAGAAAGTCCACTCCCTTTGCCGCGCAGACGGCCGCCGATACCGCCGCGAAAGCCGCGATGGAGCATGGCCTGAAGTCGGTCGAAGTGTACGTCAAGGGTCCGGGCGCCGGCCGCGAGGCCGCCATCCGTGCGTTGCAGGCTGCTGGCCTGGAGGTCAATCTGATCAAAGACGTGACCCCGATCCCGCACAATGGATGCCGTCCGCCTAAGAGAAGACGCGTCTAAGACCGAATAATTGGAGGTGCAAGAATATGGCAAGATATACCGATGCTGTTTGCAGACTTTGCCGCCGCGAAGGTAAGAAGCTCTTCCTGAAGGGTGAGAGGTGCTATACCGACAAGTGCGCGGTGGTCCGCAGAGCATATGCACCTGGCCAGCATGGTCAGGGACGCAAGAAAGCTTCCGAATATGGAATCCAGCTGCGCGCCAAGCAGCAGGCCAAGCGCTACTACGGCGTTCTGGAAAGCCAGTTCCGTCATTATTTTGAACTGGCTGACCGCAAGCAGGGCGTGACCGGTGAAAACCTGCTCCGCCTGCTGGAAAGCCGCCTGGACAATGTCGTGTATCGTCTGGGCTTTGCCTCCAGCCGTCCCGAAGCGAGACAGCTGGTAACCCACCGTCACTTCACTGTGAACGGCAAGCGGGTGAACATTCCGTCCTTCCGCGTAAAACCCGGCGATGTGATCGCGGTTTATGACAAAAGCCGCAACAGCGATAAGTTTAAAATGATCATGGAGGCCAACGGCTCCCGTCCGGCCCCCAAGTGGCTGGAAGTGGATCGCGCGAACTTCAAGGCGACGGTCCTGTCGCTGCCGAACCGTGAGGACATTGATCTTGATGTCGAAGAGACCCTCATCGTCGAGCTTTACTCCAAGTAATGCCATCCTTTTGACAAAGGCGTTAGCGGATAGACACATTATCTGCACACATGGCAGGCGCGGGCATTTGCCGCCGCCCGCGCGCATCGGCTGTTTGCCGGTGTCGGCTTTTGGTTCGGCAAAAAACAAGTCCTGCATGTGTGCAGGTTCAACCTGCTAAGGAGGGTTTTATGATAGAGATAGAAAAGCCCAGAATTGAAACGGTCGAATTGGCGCCGGACGGTTCCTACGGTAAATTCGTGGTGGAACCTCTCGAGCGCGGATACGGCACTACGCTGGGCAACAGCCTGCGCAGAGTTCTGCTGTCCTCCCTTCCGGGCGTCGCGGTCAACAGTGTGAAAATCGACGGTGTGCTGCACGAGTTTTCCACCATTCCCGGTGTGAAAGAGGATGTCACCGAGATCATCCTCAACATCAAGGGCCTGACCGCCCGTATCCACGGAGAGGGTCCGAAGATCGTCTATATCGAAGCGGACGGGGAGACCGACGTGACGGCCGGTTCCATCAAGTGCGATTCCGAGGTGGAGATTCTCAATCCCGACCTGCATATCGCCACGGTGGGCGCCGACGGAAAGCTTTATATGGAGATCACCCTCACCAAAGGCCGCGGATACGTTCCCGCGGAGCGCAACAAGCAGACCATGGCGGCAGAGATCGGCGTGATCCCTGTGGACTCGATCTTTACGCCGTGCCTGAAGGTCAATTACACGGTTGAGAACACCCGTGTCGGCCAGATTACCGATTACGACAAGCTTACCTTAGAAGTTTGGACAAACGGTACCATTTCCGCAAAGGAAGCGGTTTCCCTGGCGGCCAAGGTGCTCACCGAGCATCTCAACCTGTTTGTGGACCTGTCGGATGAAACCTACTCAACCGAGATCATGGTGGAGAAGGACGAAAAGGGCAAGGAAAAGGTTCTGGAAATGACCATTGAAGAACTGGATCTGTCCGTACGTTCCTTCAACTGTCTCAAACGCGCTGGCATCAACACGGTTGAGGATTTGATTAATAAAACCGAGGACGATATGATGAAGGTGCGCAACCTGGGTCGTAAGTCTCTCGAAGAGGTCATCGGCAAGCTCAACGCCCTTGGCTTCTCTCTCCAGTCGGACGACGAATAACAGCCGTCCCGCGTTTATACACCAACAACTTCCGTAAAGGAGTGATTCGAATGCCAGGTACCAGAAAGCTCGGCAGAGCCACCTCCAACCGCATGGCGATGCTTCGGGCGATGGTGACCTTCCTGCTGGAAAAGGGGAAGATCGAGACCACCGTCACCCGCGCCAAAGAGGTCCGCGCGCTGACCGAAAAGTTCATCACCATTGCGAAGGAAAACAATCTTCATAATCGGCGTCTTGCCCTCGGCTTCATCACGAAGGAAACCGTCGTCAAGAAGCTGTTCGATGAGATCGCCCCGAAGTACGCCGACCGTAACGGCGGCTACACCCGCATTACTAAGACGGGTCCCCGTCGCGGTGACGCGGCGGAGATGTGCATCATCGAGCTGCTCTAAGAGCAAACAGGACGATAAAAAAGACCGCTTTCAAAACGAAAGCGGTCTTTTTTGCGTTGATTTGCCAAAATTTAACCGGTGATGGACAGCAGCATTCGAATGATTTAACGTAACGTAATCCGTACGCGTTCATTTGAGAAATCATGCTTGTCTGCCTAAAGGGAGCCAACACTCACTCGACTAGACGCAATAAAATCGTCTCTCTGCGGCAGGGTGTAGGAACCGTCTAAGAAAGATGAAAGCGTGGGCCTAGAAAAAGCAGTCCCCTAAGAACAAGCAGACTTGCCTGTTCTGGAAACACAATCGCCCTATTCCCCAAAACTTTTAATAGGTAAAAGCGTTTGATCTTCAATCCCAACATTGAGAAAACCCCATGCAGGCAGGTTTTTACACTGCCTGCATGGGGCCCTTTTGGTTACTTACTTAATCGCTTTTCCCACCTTCGATAAAGCTCACGCCGTTATAGAAGGAGCGAGCCACGATACCGCTGACGTTGGGCGCCAGCACAAAATACCGGCTTTCCAGGTAAAGGGGAATTGCCGCCACGTCGCTGTAAACAAGGGCTTCACATTCATAGAGCGTCTCCACGGCCTTGTCGTCCACAATGGCACCGGAGAGTACCTGTGAGAGCTGGTCATTGTAAATGGAAGAGGAGAACCCGGTCACATTTGCGGGTACGTCAGTCTGGAAAGTGGCCAGCAGGGAAGAAGCCCAGTCGTTTCCCCCTTGAATGGAGTAAAGTGCCATCTGATAATCGCCCCGTTCCACCCGGGCGTTTAAGTCCGTCACAGGCAATGGAACCAGATTCACATAAAGTCCTAAATGCTTTTGCAAAGACTGGAGAAGAAAACCCAAAGACAGCTTAATGTCCGCCTGGTCCGGACAGAGCAGATCAACTTGCGGGGACTCGGTAAGCCCAAGCTCCGCCGATCCAGCGGCAAAGTAATCCTGCGCCGCCTGCGGATTCTCTGCAATAGGGAAAGAGGACAATGCATTCTCCCGGTACGGCTGATCGCCCACAACGGCTTCCGGCGGCACCAGGCTGAAGGACGCCTGCAAATAGGAAGGCAGGGAAGAATACATGGATGCCCGGTCCATCACGCTTGCAATGGCTAGACGCATATTTTTCGAGCGGAAAATTTCGTCCTTCTCATTGAAGCAGAGGGACCAAACCGTATCCTGAAACTCAGTCACATGATAGTCGGTATCCTTGAATTTCCGGATCAGATTCCCCGGCACCGTCGCTGCGTCCACCTCGCCGTTTAACAGGGCGGTGGGCATTTCTTCCGGCTTTACACCAATGGTAAAGAGAACTCCCGAAGGAGTAGGGGCCAGATGCCCCTTATAATTGAGGTTTTGCTTCAGGCGCAGCGTTTTGCCGTGCTCCCACAGCATCATCCGGAAGGGACCGTTATAGACCAGGGTATCCTTATCCCGGCCGTACCGTCCCGAAGATTCTTCAAAGGCAGGCTGATAGCAGGGGAGCCAAGCGGTGGAAGCCGCCTGCCGGTGCAGGTCCTCCGACGGATACGCCAGATGTAGCACCAGCGTATAGTCGTCTACCTTTTCCGCCCCCAGCTGATCCGGTGCCAGCGTGCCTGACGCGATAGCAGAAGCATTTTTGATTACCTGGGCCTCGTGAACCAGTGTCGAATGGGTGCCGGGATCCACCAGCCGCCGCAGGGCAAATACAAAGTCGTCCGCCGTCACCGGTGCAACCCGCTCTCCATTGTAGGTAGACCAGTAGGTGTCCCGGCGCAGGTAGAAGGTCCAGGTCAGTTTGTCCTCGGAAATGTCCCATCGGGCAGCCACGCCTGGAATGACCGAGCCATCCGAGGCGATGCGGGTCAAACCCTCCATGCAGTTTTGCAGCAGGATTTTCGATTCGTAGGAATCCGCTAGCTGTGGGTCCAACTGGGTTGGATCCGCCTCCAGCGGATAGTTGAGCAGCTTGCCGGAAGTGGAGTCTTCCGAGCATCCGACAAGCGAACATGCAAGAAGCAGTGCAAGCAAAAGGCTGAGAAACGTTCTCATCAATTACTCCTAGTAAAAAACAATAGATATTATACCGAATATTGGACGGTTTGCAGGAAATGCGTCGTTTTTACTGTACGCCCACACCTTTACCCGGCTCGTCGCCGCGGGCCTTGTCAAAGACATAATTGACGTCCATCATCTTCCACACCTGAGTGCGGGCGGTGGGCTGGCCGTTGGCCTTGACCGCGTCCGGGCCTTCCTCCAGGCAAGTGCGCAGGGTCAAGCCGTCGATGTTTTTGCGGTCGTCAAATACGTAGCCAGCATCGTACACCTTCTGATAGGTGTTGATGCCGACGCCGGAGAAATAGTTGAAGCCGTATTCCACCAGCACATTGTATTGTGGCGTGCCATGGTCGGGATATTCGCCGTAGGGGAACAGGTAAACGCTGGTCTCTCCAATCAGGGACTCCACCTCGTCCTTCCAGGCCTGGCAGTCCTCCCGGATGGACTCGGCGCTCATTTTGGACATATGATGATGCCCATAGCTGTGAGAAGCGAACTGGAAGCCGTCCTTTTTCAGGCACTCGATAACCGGCTTGACCGCTTCGATTTCCTTTTGCCGGTCATCTGGGGAATCCGCCTGGGTGTGGTAACCGAGGATACCGTTATACCCGGTCAGGCCTACAATGGCCTTGGCGCCCTCAAAGGAGAAATCCGGGTGCTCTTCGACAAACTGATTGAGGATGGAGAAGACTTCGTTGCCTTGGGTGATGACCTCTTTTCCCGTCTTCGGATCCACGCTCATCTCCGCGATGTGCCCGTCGTCTCCGACTACCATCTTCCAGTTACAGCCGTTATCCCGCATGTACTGGTAATAGTTCATATCGTCGGTGGAAATAATCAGCGGCTTTTTGCCCTTGGGCAGCTTAAAGGGAAGACGGCCGTAGGAGGTGGTTCCATCGTCATTCTGGATTTCGCCGTACATCTGGTCGATGTTGACAAGAATATAATTGTTCTTATAAAGTTCTTCCAGCATCCGTTTGAACTCGGTGACGGTGGTCATGTAATCGTCCATCCCCTTGGCGGAGGCATCTCCGTCAAATGCCAGCTCCGGGTATACCACCAGCGGATGTACAAAAATATGCTCAATCGCACCCTTATATGTCACATAATTGCTCCGGTCGTACACCGGCTCGGAGGAAACCGGCGCTGTAGAGGAAGGCTCCGGCTCGGAAGAAGACGCCGGCAGTTCACTTGGCAGCTCGCTGGGGCTTTGGGACAAAACAGCGCTGTCCACCGTTCCCCCCGTGGGGACGCTGACCCCATTGGCAATCGCCACACAGACCACCGCACCGGACAGCACCACCAGCGCGATAATCACAATTGGCATAATATTCTTAATTGGATTTCTGCGCCGGTTGCCGCCCCGGCTAGTCCTTCGGTTCATATCCACTACCCCTTTTGCATTGGTTCCTTTTTGTTTTTCGGGAAGCTTCCGGAATCCCTATTTTTATACAAAAGAATCCCTTGTGTATTCTTATCTTTTATTATCATACATTTTTGTACAAAATGCAAGGGAAGCTTGCCCGTTGTAACCATTTGTTACAACGCGGATACAGTTGTGGAAACCAAGGCGGAAGACAAGAAGCCGAATAAAAACGAATTGTATAATATGCTAACGATTATACGGTTTTAGGCGGGAGCGAAAGGGATGGACCGTTTTGAGACGCAGGAACAGATGGACCGCCGAAGGGGAGATAAAGATAGAATTCCGTAGCCTGGGTGCTGCTTTTAGCGGCGATGGTGCCTCTGTGCAGCTCGACGATTTCCTTGGCGATGGCAAGTCCCAGCCCGGCTCCGCCGGTTTTGGTGGAACGGGCGGAATCCAGCCGGTAGAATTTCTCGAAAATACTCCCCAGCTTATGCTCCGGAATCTGGGGGCCATGGTTGCGAAACACGATGCGTACTCCCTGGCCGCTGACAGCAGCCTCGATGTCGATGGGGGTATTTTCGTAGCTGTAATTGATGGCGTTTCGCAGTACATTGTCAAATACCCGGGCGAGCTTGTCCGAGTCCCCGTAGACCATCAGGTCGGCGGGCACATGTATCCGGCAGGTGAGCTTTTTTTGAGAAAGCAGCGGATAGAACTCGTCCGCCAGCTGCTCGAGCAGCATGGAAAGATTGAAGCGGGTGACCTGCAGCGTGATGTTCTGCAGGTTAAACCGGGTGATTTCAAAAAACTCGTTGATCAGATCCTCCAACCGTTCCGACTTTTCCAGCGCAATGGACAAATACCGCTTTTGCAGCTGCGGGGAAATCCCTACTTCCTCGTTGAGGAGGGACAGGTACCCGATGACCGAGGTCAGCGGCGTTTTCAGGTCGTGCGCTAGGTAAACCACCAGGTCATTTTTGCGCTGTTCGGCCTCCTTGGCAAGCTGCTCGTTCTTTAAGGCGTCGAACTTGATGGAATTGAGCGTGTTCTCTATCTCCTTGAAATCTCGGGGCAGCACCACCAGGCTTTCGTCCTTGCGAAAAACCTTGTTGATAGACTGCACGAACACATCCATATATTCGGTGGACTTGGAGATGGTAAAGTACACCACCACGACGGTGATCCCCGCGAAGGCCACAAATATCAGCTCCATCTTATAGGAGACGAAAAAGCGGTAAAGGTCCGGGCTGAGCCGGTGCACCAGGTTTGCCAGCAGGTCGTTGAAAATGCCATCAGCCAAAAACAGGCACAGCAATAGCCCAATCAGGCACAGCCCGATGATCAGCAGGATTTTTCCGAATAGTTTCCTGCGGTACCGGCGAAGAAAATTATTGTTCAATTTTGTATCCAACCCCCCATACCGTTTTGATAAATTTCGGGTTGCGCGGCGGCTCGCCCATTTTTTCCCGAAGCCGGCGGATGTGAACCATGATGGTGTTGTTGGAGTCGAGATACCGTTCCCCCCACACCCGCTCGAACAGCTCCTCTGACGATAGAACCCGTCCCCGGTTTTCGCAAAGCAGCCACAAGAGGCTAAACTCAATGGGCGTCAAATTCAATTCCCGGTCGTAGAGGGTGCAGCTATGGGTGTCCTTGTTGATGACTAAGCCCGCGAAATCAATGACGTTTTCCCCAGGCTTGGGCCCCCCGTCGTTGTAGCGAGTATACCGGCGCAGCTGGGCTTTCACCCGGGCAACCATCTCCAGCGGGTTAAACGGCTTTGTGATATAGTCGTCCGCCCCGATGGTAAGACCGGTAATTTTATCCATGTCTTCCACCTTGGCGGTGAGCATGATGACCGGGAAGGTATAGGTCTCCCGGATTTTGCGGCACAGATCGAAGCCGCTCAACTGCGGCATCATCACGTCCAGGATCGCCAGATCCACCGCTTGGCCGCTCTTGATGAAGGACAGGGCCTTAAGCGGCTCATAAAAGGTGTGCACCTCATAGTTCTCGTTTTTCAGATAGACCTCGATCAAATCGGCGATTTCCTTTTCGTCGTCTACGACCACAATCGACGTTTCCATTTTCCCACATCTCCTCATTCGGTTGCTGCAAATTCATTATAGGAGAAGGCGCCTGCAAAAGCAAACGGTTAAGAAAATCTTAAGATTCCCATAAAGGAAGCGGTTTGCCGCCTTTCTTTTATTTTCTGCATGTAAGAAGCTTCCATGCATCCTTTCTTCAAACGGTGCAAACCATAATGTGGGAGGGATGACATTGAAAAAATTAAAAAAAACCGCCCTGCTTTTTTCCATCGGCTGCGGCGGCTACAGTCTCATCGAGGTGCTCTGGCGGGGATTTACCCACTGGACCATGGGCGTCACCGGCGGGGTGTGCATGTGCTTACTGAATTCGATCAACCAAAAATGCAAAAAGGCCAGCCTGCCCCAAAAATGTGTCTTAGGTTCAGCGGTCATCACCGGAATGGAGCTGTTCGTCGGCTGCATCGTCAACCGCAAGCTTAAATGGGACGTTTGGGACTATTCGGACCTGCCGTTTAATGTAAAAGGCCAGATTTGTCCCTTTTTTAGCATCCTGTGGTTTTTCCTCTGCATCCCGGTGATGCATCTGAGTACCTTTTTACAGAAAAATGTCCGGGCGCTGCGGTAAGAAGGAGGCACTTTTGCAGGAGAAGCCGCATGCAAGCGGCCCGATCCCCCGTTCTCTGTGAAAGTTTCACAAAACCGCACGTCTGTGAAAACAATAATTGCTATTGTGATTTTTCCCGTTTTAGTGTAGAATTCTGTAGTAGTAAGAGTGGCGGAAATCCTGCATCCGAAAGAGAACGCAGGAAGCTTCCGTCAAAGGAAGCAACGCGGTTGCGTTTCGAATTTTGCGAACGGGAGATCGATAGCATGAGAATGAGCATGTTTGACACAAATGTGCAGGAGCTGAAATATAAAGTGCTGCGCGAGGTGGCGAGGCTGGCCTTCGAGGAGAAGCTGGAAACCGACCTTATTAAAATCCCCGAGAAGATCATGCCCGGCCCTCAGGCCACCCTGCGCTGCTGCATTTATAAGGAGCGGGCCATTATCACGGAGCGTGTGAAGCTTGCCATGGGCGGCAATAAGGAGAACGACAACGTAGTGGAGGTGCTGGACATTGCCTGCGACGAGTGTCCGGTTACCCAGATGAGCGTTGGGGAGGCCTGCCGCGGCTGCATCGCCCACCGGTGCATGAACGTCTGTCCCAGGGGCGCGATTTCTCTCATTGACCACAAGGCGCACATTGATCCCAAAAAATGCGTTTCCTGCGGCAAGTGTTTGAACGTTTGTCCCTATAACGCCATTTCGAAAAATTTGCGTCCCTGTGAAAAAGCGTGCAAGGCGAACGCCATCGCCATGGACGAGGATAAGAAGGCCCGTATCGACAACGACAAGTGCGTCGCCTGCGGTGCCTGCGTCTATCAGTGTCCCTTTGGCGCTTTGATGGACAAATCCTACATACTCGACGCCATCTCTATTTTAAAGAATTCCGCCAACAATAAGAATTACAAGGTATACGCCATCGTGGCCCCCTCCATTTCCGGCCAGTTCGGCAACGCCAAGATCGGCCAGGTGGTTTCCGGCCTCAAAGCACTGGGATTCTATAACGTGGTCGAAGCGGCCCTGGGCGCGGACATGGTGGCCAATAAGGAGGCCCAGGAGCTTTACGAAAAGGGTTTTCTGACCAGTTCCTGCTGCCCCGCCTTCGTCAGCTACATCAAGATCAATTTCCCCAGCATGGTGGAGCACATTTCCCACAACCTTTCGCCCATGGCCACCATTGCCGAATACCTCAAGAAGATGGATCCCAGTGCCAAGATCATCTTCATCGGTCCGTGCATCGCCAAAAAGGCGGAGCGCAAGCTTGACCGGGTCAAAGACATCATCGACGTGGTCATCACCTTTGAGGAGCTTCTGGCCCTCTTTGACTCGCGCAACATCGAAATTCAGGATCTGCCCAACGACGTGCTGGACAACGCCTCCTATTACGGCCGCATCTTTGCCCGCAGCGGGGGCTTGACCGAAGCGGTGCGGCAGGGCCTGAAAGAGAACGGCATTACCGAGGAGGATTTCGATTATAAGCCGGTGACCTGCTCGGGCATCGACGAATGCCGTATGGCCCTGCTCAAGGCCTCCAAGAACGTGCTGGGCGGCAACTTCATCGAAGGAATGGCATGCGAGTCCGGCTGCATCGGTGGCGCCGCCTGCCTGACCCACGGGCCAAAGGATAAATCCGAGGTGGATAAGTACAGCCGGGAGGCCATGGAAAAGACCATTAAAGACGCCATCGGCGTGCTGCAGCTGTCGGATAAATAGAGATAGGATGCTTTGTGAACGTTTTCCCCTTGCGGCGTGCTTCGCCGCAAGGGGAAATTTTTATCCCGATAAAGCAGAGCGGGATAAAAGCCCACTGACTTTTCCGAGAGAAGGAACTAGGTCAACCCCTTTTTTAGGCGGCAAGAAACCGGCCTCATTTTCCGAATTTGACAAAAATCGAGAAAAGATTATAATCAGAGTATTATAGGAAAGAAAAGAACGGGCAGAAACCACCCGCGCGCCAGCCGTCAGCCAAACGCGTACCGCGGGCAAACAAAAAGGAAGGAGCCTATATGAAACGAATCGGAATAACCATATTGGCGGTTTTACTGGGATTGTCTCTTTCCGCCTGTACCGATGGCGGAGTGGTGAGCGGTCCGTCGTCTTCGCTGCCGCTGCAGTCCGAGCTGGCAAGTGCCCCCCAGTCGCTGCCGGAACAGAGTGACTTGCCTTCATCGCAGGAGCCGGAATCGAACACGGATTCCTCCACTGCGCCTGAGACGCCGTCAACCACGCCCCAGACCCCCTCTTCCAGCGAAGAACCCCAGGGCCGCCAGACGGTGGATGTGACCATTCCCGAGGGGTTTACCCTTGCGCAGATTGGGGAACGGCTGGAGGCCAACGGCGTGTGCACCAAGCAGGCGCTTTTGGACATCGTCAACACCTATGATTTCAGCTATTACCCCTTGGTTGCGGGGATCGGGAACAGTCCCAACCGATGCTATCTGCTGGAGGGATACCTTTATCCGAGCACCTATACCTTCTATGTAAACATGAAGCCTCAGGACGTGGTGGGCAAGTTTTTGCGCGCCGCCGAGGCCAACATCACGGCCGCCGACCGGGCCCGGGCCGTCCAGCTTGGCATGACCGTGGATGAGCTGATTACCCTGGCGTCCGTCATCGAGAAGGAAGCGGGCAATCCCAATGAGGTGGCCAATGTCTCCTCGGTTTTTCATAACCGGCTAGCTATCGGCATGCCCTTGCAGGCGGACGCTACCCGGGAATACGTCAACCGGTATTTGACGCCGGACTATGCGGAAGCCTACAATACCTATAAGTGTGCCGCTCTGCCCGCCGGCCCTATCTGTAATCCCGGCCGCCGGGCGATTAACGCCGCTCTTTACCCGGCGGACACCGGGTATCTCTACTTTGCCACCAGCAGCGATTCGCCGCCCCGGTATGTGTACGCGACCACCTTTGAGGAGCACCAGCAGAATCTCAGAGACCTGGGCCTTCTGTAGCGTTTGGCCCGGCTGCGTTTGTTGGTGCGGGAAAGGCGCTGGCCCTGAACAGCCGCTGCCCCGGCACCCAGATAAAAGGCGTCGTTTGGCCCGCGTTGGACGGAAAAACGCTTACCCGGCAGCGGAAACCGGTGTTCGTTCTTGCGGCAAATACCTGGAATTTCCCGGGTTTTTGCCGTGCCGGAGACATTTCCCCAAGGATTTTTCATGTAAAAAGCAAAAAGGCCCCGGGCAAATCGCCCGGGGCCTCTTTCTCTTATCAGTCACGCGAGTACCATTTGTGTACCGGCTTTCTCCCTTAGTGATGGAACAGCCGCACGCCGGTAAAGGCCATGGTCATGCCGTAGCGGTTGCAGGTGTCGATCACATGGTCGTCCCGGATGGAACCGCCCGGCTGGGCGATGTACCGTACGCCCGAGCGCTTTGCCCGCTCAATGTTGTCGCCGAAGGGGAAGAACGCGTCCGAGCCCAGCGAAACGCCCGACAGGGTCTCAAGCCAAGCTTTCTTTTCCTCCTGGGAAAAGGGCACGGGCTTCTCGGTGAAGAATTCCTCCCATTTTCCGTCCGCCAACACGTCCATAGAGTCGTCGGACAGGTAAACGTCAATGGTGTTGTCCCGGTCGGGACGGCGAATGTCCGCCTTGAAGGGAAGGGCCAGCACCTTGGGATGCTGCCGCAGATACCAGATGTCCGCCTTGTTGCCCGCCAGGCGGGTGCAGTGGATGCGCGACTGCTGCCCCGCGCCGATGCCGATGGCCTGCCCGTCCTTGGCGTAGCAGACGGAGTTGGACTGGGTGTATTTCAAAGCGATCAGAGCCACGATCAGGTCCCGCTTCGCCTCGGCGGGCAGCTCCTTGCTGCCGGTCACGATGTTTGTAAGCACGCTTTCCTCTATACGCAGCTCGTTGCGCCCCTGCTCGAAGGTGATGCCGTATACGTCCTTGTGTTCGATGGGATCGGGCCGATAGTTTTCGTCCATCTGCAGAATGGTATAATTCCCCTTGCGCTTTCCTTTGAGAATGGCAAGCGCTTCGTCGGAATAGCCGGGCGCGATGATCCCGTCGGATACTTCCCGGGCAATCAGGGCCGCCGTCTCTTTGTCACAGGGGTCGGAGAGGGCGATAAAGTCCCCGTAAGAGGACATCCGGTCGGCCCCTCTGGCTCTCGCGTAGGCGCAGGCAAGCGGGGAAAGGGGAAGATCGTCCACAAAGTAAATCTTCTTGAGCGTGTCGCTTAGGGGCAGAGCCAGCGCCGCGCCGGCAGGGCTGACATGCTTAAAGGACGCGGCGGCCGCGATACCGGTGGCCTCCTTTAGCTCGTGCACCAGCTGCCAGGAGTTGAGCGCGTCGAGAAAGTTGATGTAACCGGGCCGGCCGTTTAACACCGTCACCGGCAGCTCCCCGTGCTTGACGAAAATCCGTGCGGGCTTCTGATTGGGATTGCAGCCGTACTTGAGTTCCAACTGCGTCGCCATAGGCAATCCATCCTTTCTGATTCGACAAATTCCATTGTTTTTATTATAGCACGGTTTTTCCCTGATACAATGCGAAAGCGCCCCAAACCGGTTGGGCAATCTAAACAAAGAATCTAGGCGGCTGCCCGGCAGGACATTCGCACTAAGCAGACAAGACTCTGGACCATGTGCCGGATCTCCTGCCGCAGGGAACACAGGAGGCGGTTGTGTGCCCAGCTGTGGAAGCGGGGCATTACCTTTTTTCGATTTCGGCTTCCTTACTGCCGAAAGGAAAGCAACGCATACAAAAAGGCCCGCGGCGAACGCCGTGGGCCGGGCTTTTGATTATTGATCCGCCATCAGCGAACAAACCAGGTTCGAATATGCTACCGGATCCTCGATGGGGAACCCTTCGATGAGCAAAGCCTGGTCGTAAAGCAGGGCGGCGTAATCCTTGAGCTTCTCCTTGTCCGTCTCGTACAGGCGGGTCAGGGTAGCGAAGATGGGATGGCCTTCGTTGATTTCCAGCACCCGTTCCGCCTTCACCTTCTCGTCAGTGGGCATGGCATTCAGCACCTTCTCCATCTCCAAAGAAAGCTCCCCGTCGCTGGAAAGGCACACCGGGTGGGACTTCAGCCGCTTGGATGCCCGTACCGCCTTCACCTTGCCGGCCAGCGCTTCGCCCATAAAGGTGAAAAGCTCCCGGCTTTCCTTCTCCTGGGCCTCGTCCTCCTTCTTTTCTTCCTCGGTTTCCTCAAACCCAAGGTCCCCGGCGGACACCGACTTGAATTCCTTCCCGTCGAACTCATGAAGCACCTTGAGTGCAAACTCATCCACATTTTCCGTCAGGTACAAGATTTCGTACCCCTTGTCTTTGACCAGCTCCGTCTGGGGCAGCCGGTCGATTTTTTCCACCGTGTCGCCGCAGGCGTAGTAGATGAACTTCTGGTCCTCCTTCATCCGCTCGACATATTCCTTGAGCGTAACGAGCTTTTTCTCCGCAGAAGAGTAGAATTCCAGCAGGTCCTTAAGCAGCTCCTTATGGGTGCCATAGTCGTTATAAACGCCGAATTTCAGCTGCAAGCCAAAGTTCTTGAAAAACGCGTCGTATTTCTCCCGGTCGTTTTGCTGCATGGAAAGAAGCTCGCTCTTGATCTTCTTTTCCAAGCGGGAGGCGATGATTTTCAGCTGCCGGTCATGCTGGAGCATCTCCCGGGAAATATTCAGAGAAAGGTCCTGGGAATCCACTAGGCCCTTGACGAAGCTGAAATAATCAGGCAGAAGGTCCGCGCACTTTTCCATGATCAGCACGCCGTTTGCGTAAAGCTGCAACCCCTTTTCGTATTCCTTGGTATAATAGTCGAAAGGCGTGCGAGCCGGGATGAAAAGAAGGGCCGTATAGGTCGCCGTACCCTCGGTGCTTGAACGGATGACCCGGGCGGGATCGGTAAAGTCGAAGAACTTCTCCTTATAGAACTGGTTGTAGTCGTCCTCGGTGACCTCTGCCTTGGTTTTTCTCCAGATGGGTACCATGCTGTTGACCGTTACCTCTTCCGTGTACGTTTCGTATTCGCCCTCGCTGCCCTCCTTGGGCCTGCTCTTCTCCACCATCATTTTGATGGGGTAGCGGATGTAGTCGGAATACTTCTTGACGATCCCCTGAATGCGGTAGGAATCCAGATACTCGTCGTAGTCTTCCTCCTCCCGATTTTCCAGGATGTGCAGGATAATCGTCGTGCCGTAGGAATCTTTTTGGCATTCCTCGATGGTATACCCGTCGGCCCCCTCGGACTCCCACTTATAAGCCGTGTCCGACCCGTAGGGTCGGCTGATTACCGTCACCTTGTCGCTGACCATGAAGGCCGAATAAAAGCCTACGCCAAACTGGCCGATGATGTCAATGTCCTCCTTGGCCTCGTTTTCCTGCTTGAAGGCCAGGGACCCGCTTTTGGCGATAACGCCCAGGTTGCTTTCCAGCTCTTCCTTGGTCATGCCGCAGCCGTTGTCGGAAATGGTCAGCGTGCGGGCTTCCTTGTCCAGGTCAATGCGGATTTCAAAGGCAGCACTGTCCACCTTTACGTTCTCCTCGGTGAGAGAGCGGTAATGGAGCTTATCAATGGCGTCGCTGGCGTTGGAAATGAGCTCGCGCAGGAAAATCTCCTTGTGGGTGTAGATGGAGTGAATCATCAGGTCCAAGAGCCGCTTGGATTCCGCCTGAAACTGTTTGACTTCCATGAAAACGTCCTTCCTTTCGATGGGTTCTTTTTATCCGGCGAATAATGCCATTTTGATTTTAAAATTAGCACTCATTATCATAGAGTGCTAATCTATGATAATACCAAATTCATGAAATTGCAAGCTTTTTTCTGTGAACGTTTTGTGACCACCCGCTTCCCAAACCTGCGGTTTCGTGGTATGATACTCCCTGCAAACGAAAGGGGACTCTTCGATGAAACGAAATCGTATTCTATATGCCGTCCTGGCGGCGGCCTGCATCGGGCTGGGGCTTGCTTCCCGGGCCTTCCGGGCAGACCTGCCCGCGTTTTTGGGCGAGTACGGGGGAGACACCATCTGGGCCATGATGGTCTACTTCCTTTTTGCCGTCTTATTGGCGCGAAAACCCGTGTGGCTCGTATCCCTGTGCGCTCTGGTCTTTTCCTATGGGATTGAGTTTTCCCAGATATATCACGCGCCTTGGATTGACTCTGTGCGCGCCACTACCCTGGGAGGGCTGGTGCTGGGCCAGGGCTTCTTAGTCAGCGACCTGATTTGTTACGCGGCGGGCATCCTTATCGCTTTGCTGATCGACACACTCATCGAAGGCATCCGCCGGCGCAATACCCCGCCCAAACGGCAAAACCGCTATATCAAATGAAAAAATGCCTTCTTGCAGCTGCAAGGAGGCATTTTTGTGCGTTATTCTCCATTCAGCGCCCGCCGCCCCGCCAAAGGCGCGTCGTTTCGCCGAAGCCCCGGCTTTCGCTCCCGGCAGAACTCGGTCATCTCCTCCCAGTACCGCTTCGGCATGTGGTTTACACGGCATTTGGGGTTATACCGCCCCTCAATGGCGATGGCGTCATAGTATTCGCACCACAGGTCCCGGTATTTTTGCTCTTCCTCGTCCGGGTCGTTTCGCTCGAAGGAATCCACCGGCACAATGGCCCACTGGCCCGGCCGGTAGACGAGGGCCATGCCGTGGGTCTCGTCGTAAATGAGGAACGCCTCCTCCGGATACCGGTCGATAAAATGAGGGGCAATCAAAGGCAGCACCTGGTTTAAAGGTTTGATGACGCTGGTGAGCACCTTGCCGGACACCGAGAAGCGGACAAACTGCTTGTACCGGTGGCTTTCGTTGTAAAGATGCCGCTGGGCCTTCAAAAGAGCCGCCACCGTGTCGTGCGTCAAATGGCGCATCACGTTCGGGCCCATGTCAAACCCCAGCTGCACAAACCGGAGCATAAAAAGCTCCTTTTGCTCCAGAAAGGTCAAAAACGCGTGCTCCAATAGGGTCATCCCCTCCCAGGACAGCTTCTTGGGGATGGCCCGCCGCACCCGTTCGGCCTTCTTAGAGTCGGTCTCAATGGAGCGCACCGGGGAAAGGGTCATCTGGGGCGAACAAAAGGGCCGCACATCAGCGGGCGTCTCCTTGCGCCGAAAGCTTTCGAACACGCAGCAGAAAAAGCCGTCCAGCGTCCCGTCGTACTCGTACACTACATCCCCGCCCGCAAACATGTCACCGCCTCCCTTCCTCCGATACGCCCCTGGGAAAAGAGGCTCAGCTGCTCGTACTGCTCGGCCGACTGCCCCCGCAGGTATTCCACCCCCTGCTGGGAGATGAGGCTGCGCAGAATGCCGTCTTGGGTGATGCGAAGCCCGTCGTTGAGCTTGCCGTTTACCGTGATGAAATACTGCGCCCGCTTGAGCACCACCCCGATCTTCTTAAGCCCCTCGTAGCTTAAAGGCCCTACCCGCCGGGCCGCCAGAATCCGCTTCGCGCTGTTGACCCCAATGCCCGGCACCCGCAAAAGCTCCTCGTAGTCTGCTTTCCCCACCTCCACCGGAAACCGGTCCATGTGGGACAGCGCCCAGTTGCACTTGGGGTCGATAAGCGGGTTAAAGCTGGGGTTTGCCTCGTCGAGCAGTTCGTGGGCCTCGAAGCCGTAGAAACGAAGGAGCCAGTCGGCTTGGTAAAGCCGGTGCTCCCGCAAAAGAGGCGGGGGCGTGTCCGCCGCCGGCAGCAAGGGGTTGGAGGACACCGGCATGTACGCCGAAAAAAACACCCGCTTGAGCTTATACTTCTTATATAGAGCGCTGCTCAGAGAGAGAATCTGGTAATCGGTTTCCCCGCTGGCCCCCACAATCATCTGCGTACTCTGCCCGGCAGGGGCGAACTTCGGCGCGTGCCGGTACTGCACCAAATCCCGCCGGTTTTCCTGAAGCTTGCCGGTGATGAACCCCATGGGCTTTAGGATGGAGGTTTTCGACTTGTCCGGCGCCAGAAGGGACAGGCTCTTTTCGCTGGGCAGCTCAATGTTCACGCTCATCCGGTCCACCAGCAGCCCGAGCCTCGTAAGCAGCGCGTGATCCGCGCCCGGGATGGCCTTCGCGTGGATGTAGCCGTAAAAATGGTATTCATTTCGCAGGATCTGAACGGTTTTGATAAACTGCTCCACCGTATCGTCCGGGCTTTTGCGGATGCCGGAGCTCAAAAACAGCCCCTCAATGTAGTTTCGCCGGTAGAACTGCATGGTCAAATCCGCAAGCTCCCGGGGCGTGAAGGCTGCCCGTGGAACCGGGTTGCTGCGCCGGTTGACACAGTAGGCGCAGTCGAATATGCAGCAGTTGGTCATGAGCACCTTCAGAAGGGAAACGCACCGCCCGTCCGCCGAGAAGGTGTGGCAGATGCCGCAGCTCACGGCGCTGCCCATACCGTGGGACCCGTTTTCCCGGTCCACGCCGCTGGAAGTGCAGGCCACGTCGTATTTGGCGCCGTCGGTGAGGATTTTGAGCTTGTCGAACAGATCCAAGACGATCCCTCCTTATGAGGATAGTATACGATAAAACATATGTTCTAGTCAAGGAAATTCGAACAAATATTCGGAATTAGCGGGTGAAAATACGCCGCCGCTTACCCATGGGGGAATCCCTTCGCTTCTTCCAGATGCTCGAGTGCAAAGGCGACGCATTGGTTTACCAGCTGGTTGAAGGAAACGTTGTATTGATAGCTCAGTTGCATCAGCCGGTCGTAATAATCCTGTCTGAACCGGATGGTGGATGCGATCCGCTCTTTGGTTGCCTCAATTCGAAAGCCGTCCATCGCCATTGCATCCTTTCTTAATGATTTTCTTTATTATAGTGAGCATGTTCGAAAAAGGTAATGTGCAAAATTGTAATCATTTTGTGGTATGAAAAATAGTACCATCCAAATTCTTTAACAAGGTAAGTTTAACCGATTTCATTGAAAAAAAGGTTACCTCAATTGAGATAACCTTTTTACTTTGCTGGCAAAGCCGCAGACAATATGTCTCTATCCGAAACCTGGCAGACCCATAAGAAAAGGGCGGGAATCCCCGCCCTTTTTCCGTTTTCGTTAGGACTTGTCGTGGGATTTTCCCACAAGCCCCGCCAGCAGGCCGAACAAAATCGCCGCCATAACGCCACCGGCCGCCGCCGTAAAGGGGCCGGTCAGCGCGCCCAGAAGCCCGTGCTCCCGGATGCCTTCCTCCACGCCCGTCGCCAGCAGGTACCCGAAGCCGCTTAAGGGCACCGTCGCGCCCGCGCCCGCCCATTCCACCAGCGGCCCGTACAGGCCCACTGCGGTCAGGATGACGCCGGCCACCACGTAGCCCACCAGAATCCGCGCCGGGGTCAGCTTCGTGCGGTCGATGAGCTGCTGCCCGATGAGGCACAAAGCGCCGCCCACCAGAAAGGCTTTCAAATATTCCAAAAACATATCCATAATCCTTTCACCTCCCGAAAGCGGCTAGCAGCCGGTGATCCACACCGCGTGCGCGATGCCGGGGATGCTTTCCCCCTGCTGCACGCTGGTGGGGGACATGAGCGCCCCCGTGCCCACGAACAGCACGTTCTTCAAATTCCCCGCCTGCATTTCCTGTAGCACATACGAACACAGCACCGCCGCCGAGCAGCCGCAGCCCGAGCCGCCCGCCGCCACGTCCTGGGTTTCCCGGTCGTAAATGAGCAGGCCGCAGTCGGCGTGTCTCTCCTTGAGCTCGATTTGGTTTCGAACCAGGATCTGGTTCATCAGATCGCTTCCCACCTGGCTCAAATCGCCGGTGAGCACCATGTCGAAGTTGCCCGGCGTTAAGCCGGTATCGGTAAAGAACGTGGTGATCGTGTCCGCCGCCGCGCCGGCCATGGCGCTGCCCATGTTGTTCATGTCGGTGATGCCCATGTCCACAATCTTGCCGAAGGTCACCGCCTGCACACTGGGAACGCCTGTGTTCCCGCCGGGGGTCAGCACCGTGCTGCCCGCCGCCGTGGCCGTCCACTGGGAGGTGGGGGCCCGCTGCCCGCCGTAGTCCAGCGGATAGCGGAACTGCCGCTCCGCCGTGCAAAAGTGCGAGGAGGTGACCGCCGCGCAGTTTTGCACCGCGCCGCTCTCCACCAGAACCGCCCCCGTCCCCAAGGACAGGGCCATGGTCGAGCACGCGCCGAACAGCCCCAGCATCGGCACATTAAGTTCCCTTAACCCGTAGGTGGAGCTGATGCACTGGTTGAGAAGATCGCCCGCCAGAATCAGCTGCAAATCGCCCGCGGTCAGGTTCGCCTTGCCCAAGGCCAGGTTTACCACCTCGCCCTGCATGGTGCTCTCCGCCTTTTCCCAGGTGGTCTGGCCCAGGTGGGTGTCCTCATAGAGCTTGTCGAACCGCCGGGCCAAGGGGCCTTCCCCTTCCTTTTTGCCCGCCACCGCCGCAAAGCCGGAGATGCAGGGCTTATTCTGCATCATAAGTGTGTGTTTGCCCGCTCTTGAAGCCATGTGTCGCCCCTCCTATACAAACAGCCGCAGCAGCCACGCGAGGATGCCGTAAAGCACCGCCGCCACCGGGCCGTATACCAGCACCGGTCCCGCGATGATGAACATTTTCACGCCCGTACCCAGAATGAGCCCCTCGCTTTTGAACTCGATGGCCGCCGCCGCAATGGAGTTGGCAAACCCGGTGATAGGCACCAGCGTACCCGCGCCCGCGTAGGTTGCCAGCTTGCAGTAGAGGCCCAGTGCCGTAAACAGCGCGGATAAGAAGATCAGGGAGCAGGAGGCGGCGATTTTCGCGTCGTCCAGGGGCAGTACCATGGACCACAGGTTAATGAGCGCCTGGCCGATCACGCAGATCGCGCCGCCCACCACAAAGGCTAAAATCGAATTGCGAAGAAATTTAGACGGAGGCGAAGCCTTGTCCGTCATGTTCGAATATTCATTTTGCGTCAGATTCAAGATTCAGTCACATCCCTTTTGGAGTAAAGTTAATGCCGTTGCGGAAAATAGTGTTACCGGAATGCGTCGTAAAATACGTGGACCTACTAGGAACGGCCCGGCCGGAGCGCGTCCGGCGGAAGGATGGACAGGAAAGCTGGCCAGCTGCTTTTGACTGGGCATCCCGCCTTATAGCCGTACCGGGCGAAACCGAAAATCCGTCCTTTTTAGCGGTGGACAAAAAGATATTTTTATTTTTTGCTCAGACATTTATGCTAAAAATCAAAAGTGAAATTTGATTATTTTGTCAATTGAATCAGAGATAGGAGTCTTATAAAATTAATATATCTTACATTAATTGGTTAATTTATTCGATTTTTTAGCCTTATTTGCACCGAGAACGGCGGGAGCTATTCCAGAAACTTCGTCCCGCTTTCTTTTTTCAGGGATGAAATCCCCAAAGTCCGCCGGCCCACTGGGATGCCGGTTTTTCTAAGTTTATGCGAAATTGCCGTCAATATAATTTCATTTTGCAGCGAAGCGCCCGGTACCCGGCGGCTTTTTCCGGGCGTACCCGTGACGGCGCCGGTCCGGGTGTGCCTCTGCCGCCGCTGGACTTTTATATTGCGTCAATTGATCCGAATAAGAAGGGAGGGACAGGGGCCTGCACGCAGTCGAATTTGAAAACAGGAAAAAGGAACGACAAAAAAGAAAGAAGGGAACCAAATTTGAAAAAAAGTCTCCATAAGGCAATCAGCGGGATTTTGTCCTTGGCCTTGCTTTTTTCCACCGTATCCATGATTTCCATTCCGGCGGTTGCCGACAACGATGCTTACCATACCCGCGACAACGGGGAAACCCTTTATCTGAGCGAACCGTTTGACCAGCTGGAGAACCTGTCCCTTTATCCGGAGCTGGATGCTCAGATCGCCGAAGGGGAGGGCCGCACCTATTTGTCAGTGAAATCCTCCTCTGGGGACTTTACCGCCAACGACGCCGTCGACGACCGTTCACCGGCGGCAACCCGGCAGATCGACGTGGCTTCCATCCCGAAGGAGATCTACATGGTGGAGTTTGACGTCTTGTTCACCGCAGCCAACTGCGGAGCCATCCAGCTGTACCGCGGCCTGCCGAAGGTGGATCTCGGACCGACCATCGTTTATGACGGAACCAATATCAAATCCATGACCGGTTCGAATAAATATGTGACGATGTTTTCCAATGCCCAGGCGAACCAATGGTACAACGTCAAGCTGATTATCAACAGCACCTCGACCATCCACAGTGTCGTCACCGACGAAGCGGGCAAGTCGCAGACCTGCACCAGCAACCTGCGCCGCAACTTCAGCAAAGGAACGCTGGGCGCGGTTAAAATCCAGGGGCTCTCCTCCCAAAACCCCCTTTATGTGGACGAGCTTACCGTCTATAAGCCTGCGCCGGACGCGTTTACCCTGACGGCTGACGAAACGCAGGTAAACATCCCCCTGGAAGGGGAGAATACGCTGACCTATTCCACCTCTGAAATCTATTATGGTGATATCGATCTGACCGCTTACGATCCCTTTGCGAGCGGCTTGGTGGTATATAAGCTGTACGACGAAGACAACGCCGAGGATTTGACCGGTGCCATGCCCCAGGGCGTTTCTATTGACGCGCAAACCGGCGTTGTGACGGTGGATCCAACCGCTCAGCCCGGCCGGTATACCGTCCGTGCGGAAAACTATACCGGAACCTATTCGAGCTCGATGGAGCTGACCATCACCGGGCAGGAGCAAGTCGACCAGGTGGTGATGGCCGACACCAATCCGTCCGGCTTGCCTCGTCCCCATGAAGGTGCACAGAGCGTCTCCTTCGGCGCGGTTTCCCTGACCCAGTACGGAGAGGAAATCTCGGTAGGGGACTCTTATCAGTGGGAGCTGGTGGATGCCGTCGGCGCTCCTACCGTCTATGAAGGGGTAAGTGTGGACGCCGCCACAGGCGAGGTGACGGTCCTGAATACCGCAGATCTCGCTACCGTTTACCTCAAGGCGACCTCCAACCTCAATCCGGCGAAGTCGGTGGTTTCCGACGCCATCCCCATGTACCAGATGGAGGCGGCCCGCATCGAGGTAATGGGGGACAGCTACGCGAAGGTGGTGCGGGGCCAGACCGTCACCTACCAATACACGAAAGCCTATTATGACCAGAATGAAGTGCTGATGCCTCCTGAGGAGAAGGTGGTCTGGTCCCTCAAGGGTGCGTCCGGAGGCGTCCAAATCAGCCAAGACGGCGTTTTGACCGTCCCGGATACCGCCCCCGACCAGACCATTGAAGTGGTTGCTACCAGCGTGGAAGGAACGAGCGGCTCAAAGACGGTGAACGTCTACCATGCGGTTGCGTCCGACATCGAGGTCAAGGGCAACCAGGCCGGCGTCATTCCGCCGCAAGGGGAGCCGGCCAACCGCTATACCTACCGCGCCGTTACCCTTGACCAATACGGCTTTGCATTTGACGACGAGGTGTACACCTGGTCGCTGGCGGCTGAGGACGCCGCCGGCCTGTCCGTCTCGCCGGACGGCGTGCTCACCGTCGAATGCGGTGCAGTCAATGAACAAACGGTGCAGGTGGTAGCCACGCCTGCAAGCAATCCGGAGAATGCAAAGGCATACGATGTGATTATATCCGAGCAGGTGTATACCTATCTCCCGGTAAAGGGCGGGTTTGAGATTGTCAACGGCTCCTCCCGTTACACCCGCCCCTTGTATTCCTCCCACGTCAACGATTCCCAAGGGACGTCCAGGCGGATGATTGGCTTTGTGGGCGACGACCCGGATTTCCTGATGCTTCAGGCAAATAAGGAAAAATCCTTCGGGCTGTATGCCCACATGTTCCTGGGCATCGAAAACGGCTCCTCCACCAAATGGCTTGCACAGATGGACAACATCGTGTTCCGTTATGTCTATGGCCGCGCGGAATACGAAATCACGGATCCCTCCTTTGACGGGACCATCTATATCACCTATACCCGCACCGATCAGTTTGACGGCTTCCTTACCAAAATTACCCTGCCGGACGGGCTGACGGATAAGTTGGTGGTGGCCACGGCCGGCGACGGCGGGGCCTCGGTTTCCCAGCAGACGGGGGGCAATACCTCCGGCTATGAATTTAAGGACAAAAACGCCAAATCCACCGCCGCCGCGCTGCTCCCCTCCAACGCCTTTGAGATTACAAAGGACGGCAAGTTTACCGTCAGCGGCAGCGCCAGCGTTGAAATGCATTACGCCGTAAAGGACGCTTCCAAATATTCCGATTTAAGCGCTCTGCTCCAATCCACCGAGGGCAGCGCCCCGATGGTGGTGGGGAAAACTGTCGCCAACACGGAAAACGACGTGTACCTCCTTTTGACCACCGACTCTTTGGAGCTGGAAGGGATTCAGGAGTATCTTTGCGACCCCAAGGACCTCTTTGAGGAAGGAATGGCCTATTTTGAAGGCGTCTCAAAGGCGGTGGATGTCAATACCCCCGACCCCTATTTCAACTCCATGATCGCCGCCCAGACGGTGGCGGTGGACGCAGCCTGGATCGACAAAACCGTCATGCACGGCCCCATCGCGTGGTTTGTCGCCCATGCGGGCTGGCGCTCCTCCTATGGGCAGACAGCGTCCGGGTACTTCGACCGGGTGGAGACCAACGCCCAGCAGTATTGGAAGAACCAGAAGAGCGACGGCCGTATCACGGCGTTCCCCACTTCGGACAAGCGCTACAACATGGGGGAGGTACTGGTAGACCAGTATTTGTATAATTGGCTGTATACCGGCGATCTGGAAGAGATGCGAAACGGCGGCTACGAGTTCGTCACCAAGCATCTCGCCTTTATGGACGCCCAAATGCGGGTGGAAGGCACCAATCTCTATGAAAACTTCCTAAATGCCTGGAACACCGACAACAAATGGGCCAACGGCGGGCCGAGCACCATCGCCAGCGCCTATGTGTGGCGTGCGTCCACTATCATCGCCGACGTGGCCCAGCGGCTCGGATACACCCAGGACGCAGCAAAATACGCCGCCAAGGCCGACGCCATTGCGGCCGAAATGAAGGAGTCGCTTTGGAGCGGCGAATCGGGCGTCTATGCGGAATACCTCGATTATTACGGCAACGCCCTGCTCCATGATGCCCCCGACCTTTCCTCCCTGTATACCCCCATCGACGTTGGCCTCACCGACCTCTTTGAGGAATACCAAATGATCCACTACGGCGACGAAGCCATTCCCAACCTGACGGCCGAGCTTCCCCGGGACGCGATCTTCAAGGAGTGCTCCAACTGGCTGCCCAGCGTCTACTCCAGCCGCGGCGTCTACCAGGGGGAATTGGCCAACTTCGCCCTCGCCGCCTACATGTCCGGCCAATACGAGCTTGCCGACCGGATGATGCGCGGCATTGAGCACGGGCTGTTTCAATCCAAGGGGGCCGGCCCGGGCCTGGTATCCCATCAAAACAACGAAAACGGCGAAAATATCGGACATCTTGACTTTGCGGACGTTTCCTCCATGGTGGTGCGCACCGCGGTGGAAGGAACCTTCGGGATTGCGATGAACGTACCCGACGGCACCGCCTCCATCACCCCCGGCTTCCCCGCCGATTGGGAGGAAGCCTCCATCGACACCTCTTACCTGGGATATTCCTATCAACATGAGGGCGCCACCGAGACCCTCCGCATCCATTCCGAAAAGGAGCTGTCCTATCAGCTGTCCCTGAAGATGCGCTCTGCGGACGTGGTGCGGGTCACCGTCGACGGGGTGGAAACGCCTTATACCATTGAGGCGGGTGTGGAGCACAGCTATCTCCATGTCACGACCCCCTCCTCGACCAGCGCCCAAATCGTCGTGGAATACGGCTCTGCGGCCCTGCCGCAACTGGAGGCGGACGACGTCGCCACGCCCCAGGAGGCTTATTCTTTTGCTGTGGCAAACGGCACTATTTCCGACGTGTACGATCCCCAGGGCGTCCTTGCGTCCTGCGACTATGCGCAGAACGCCGCCTCCGTCACCTTCCGCGGGGGGCTGGAAGGAAGCCATACCTTCTTCGTCCTAGCAAAGGCGGGAGAGGCTTCGGTTTGGTTGCCGGTCAACGTGACTCTTCAGGATGCGATTGAGCTGACTGGCCTTTCCTTCGCCTCCGGCCCTTCCCTAACCTTTGCGCTTGCCAACCACACCCAGACCCCCAAAACCATCTCCGCCGAGGTTTCCATTGGCGAAAACCGCGCTACCTTCCAGGGAACCATCCCGGCCTTGTCCACCAGCGAGCCGCAAACCCTTGCGATCGCGGACATCACCGGCCTCGGCGACGGGGACAATTTGGTACAGGCGAAAATCACAGGGGATTATACCGCAGACATCGAAGGGATCGCCACCGACTGGTCGGTGAGCAAGCTGGTGGAGGAATCCCTATATTCCTCCGATAAAATCGCAATGGTCGATCTGGATGGGGTGGTCAACCAGGATCTGCGCACCCTGCATGAAAACACCTACACCATTACCTGCGGCGGGGATACCGATTACTTTATCCCCAATTTCTACTGGTGCTCGGATACCACCCGTTCCGTCACCCAGACCGGACGCGCCTGGTGGGAGGACAGCTCCCGCGGGAAGAACGGCGTGCCCGACAGCCTGAACCTTCCCTCCTCCGGCGGGACCTATGTGACGGGGGCGGGAATCCCGTTTGACCTTTCCGGCGCCGGCGGCAAGAACGCCGTGTTTACTTCTCTGTACAACCAGTTCCCGGAAACGGTTACCATACCGGTAAATGAAACCGGCCAGAAAATCTATTTTATGGTGGCCGTATCCACCAACCATATGCAAAGCTATGTGGAGAACGCCCGCATCACCGTTCATTTCGCAGATCAAACGCAGCAGGTGCTCTCCCTGTCCAATCCAGAGAATATCGACGACTGGCTCAATTATCAGACCAGCAGCTCGTATGCCCAGTCCGGATATGTCCAAAGCCTCGGCTCCAAAGCGCATGCAAACATCCTCTCTTTGGACTTTGGCAAGAATAAGGAAATTACCAGTGTGGAATTGACCTGTGTCGCCAACGAGGTGCTCGCCGGCATCCTTGGGATTACGGTGGTCAAAGGAAACGATGGACAGGAAGCGGCGGCGGACAAGACCGCGCTGCTCAACGCCATCAACGCCGCCGCTGCCTATGAGGGGCAGGAAGATTGGTACACGCCGGGGACCTGGGCCGTGTTTGACGAAGCCTACGAAACCGCGAAGGCCGTCTATCGCGATCCGGACGCGGATCAAAATACGGTGGAAACTGCGGCCGCCGCCCTTCAGGCAGCCGTCGCCCAGCTTGCACGTAAGCCCTATGCTTCCGCCGACAAGCAGGCTTACCTTCCGGACGAAGCGATAACCGTTACCGCCGTCCTTCCGGCCGGGTACGAAAAGGTATACCTAGTCAACGAAGCGGGAAACGGCCTTGTCTCCACCAGGATGGTGACGGATGAGAAAGACGGCATGGAAACCTGGGAGCTGAGCCTTTCCCTTTCGAGCATAGGACAGCGTACCCTCAAGCTCTATGCCGACGGCGCCGATACCGGATTGACGGTGTCCTTCGCCATCTCCCAGGGGGCCTTGTGCGGACCGGGTGAGCCGGCTCTGCTTTCGGCAGGCATTTCCGGATCGGATACGGTAATCCTCGGCGAACCCTTTGCCGTTACCGTCGTCACCAACAAGAGCACGAAAAACGTAACCCTCTTTAATGAATCAGGCGTCGGGCTCGCACCGATTTCCCGGACGTATGTCGACAGTGAAACCGACGAGGTACGGACCTGGACCCTGACCTTCTCGGTGGGTACCACCGGATCGCGCAGCTTTGACGTCCGGCTGCAAAATGAGAAGGATCTCTGGCTGGATACCGGAGCAGCCTTATCGGTGCAAATTACTAGATGACAATTCCTTCGATTACTCTCTAAGGACGTTGGGCAAAACCGCCCCTGTGGATTCATCCGCAGGGGCGGTTTTTAGTTGCAGCTGAAACAAAATGGGCCCGCCGGCTATGCCGGGAAGGAGGAAAAGCATCCGCTATTCCCGCATAGGGTGAAACGGATAAAACCAACCGTTTCTCTTGGAGCAAAAAAGCGGTGGGGATCAAACGGCATTCGCCGCTGCGGCGGGTGTGATGCAGCCGGCCGTTTTTCCGCGCCTCTCATAAGGCCCGGCCGGTAAATGCTTTTTCAGGGCTTGCGTGTACCATACGTTTCACGCCCGGTTTTATTTTTAAGCGGGGAAAGGCGTTCTTGTTTTGCATTTTAAGAAAAAATAGTTTCGCTCAAATGGGCATGGGCATACGTGAATGAAGGATCGGCGGGACATACTAAGGAAACAAACTGTGCTTAGGAGAGATGCATCATGGATTCCTATCTGATTGATCTGAGAAACATTTATAAAATCTATAACGCCGGGGAAAACGAGGTGCGCGCCCTCGACGGCGTGGACCTGCAGATTGCCGCGGGGGAATTCGTCGCCATCGTCGGCCAGTCCGGCTCGGGAAAGTCCACCCTGATGAACATTCTCGGCTGTCTCGACGGACCTACCAGCGGGGAGTATTATCTCAATGGAAACGACGTCTTTCACCTAAATGACGGAGCCTTGAGCGACATCCGCAACCGCCAGATCGGCTTTATTTTCCAGGGCTTTAACCTCATCAGCAGCCTAAACGCCCTGGAAAACGTGGAGCTGCCTTTAATTTACCGGGGCATTGAGAAAACCGAGCGCCGCCGCATGGCCACCGACGCCCTTCGTCAGGTTGGCCTGCAAAACCGCATGCACCACCGTCCGGCCCAAATGTCCGGCGGCCAGCAGCAGCGTGTGGCCATCGCCCGGGCCATCGCCGCCCGTCCGCCCATCATCATGGCCGACGAGCCCACCGGCAACCTGGATTCCGCCTCCGGCGCCGAGGTGCTTTCCGCCATCACGTCCCTCAACCAGGCGGGGCATACCATCATCCTCATCACTCACGACAACGGCATCGCCCAGTCCGCCAAGCGCACCGTGCGCATCCACGACGGCAGGATTGAGGAGGACCGGGTACTCCGGGAAGCGGTCTCTTGATCGGTCAGAGGACTTGTCCATAGAAAGTTTTCAGAATAGCGGTTGTTTTACCCGGACGGCTTTGTTATAATAATTTCTTAATCAGTAAGCAGAGCGCGGCGCTGCTCGGATTAGATTATGAGAAACGGAGCGGTCGGAAATGAATTGGTTTCAGAACTTTATGATGGGGCGGCACGGCCTGGACCAGCTTGGGTTTGCCTTGATGATTACCTGGTTTGTGCTGGCGATGGTGGGAAACTTCACCACGTATCTTCTGGTGATCCTCGCGCTGATTCCCCTGGCATTCTGTGTCTTTCGCATGTTTTCGCGCAACCAGTACCGGCGTGCCAAGGAAAACGATGCGTTTTTGAAGGTGTGGCGTCCGATTCCGGCCTGGTTTCGCCGGGTGAAAAACCGGCTCAAGGGGATGAAGACCCACCGATATTATAAGTGCCCTAACTGCAAGAATACCTTACGCGTTCCCAAGGGAAAAGGAAAAATCTGCATCACTTGCCCGGTGTGCAGAACCGAGTTTATCAAAAAAACGTAAAAAACCAGCCCGGCGTCCGCATACGGCGCCGGGCCTTTTGCATCCGTGTGGTTTGCAGAGCCTCCGGAAAGATATCGGTTTTCTCTCCGGCTGCCGCCCGGACCGGATATCGGAATAGGATTAGCGGGATGCAGAAAAAGAGCGTCCGTTGCCGATTCGCAACGAACGCTCTTTTTCTCAAACCAGATAGGTCACAATGATATACAGGGAAAAGAAAATAATATACACGACCAGTGAAGCAATGGACCACTTGCCGTTTCGCGTCACGCCCGCGAACCCGCCGGCAAACGCTCCGGCGATGACCGAGATGGCCAGCGAGCCCAGAGCCACAATGGAAAGAATGAGAAAAATCGTACCGAGCATCTAAACTCCCCCTTATCCCCGGTTATTTTTCCTGAACGATCCGGTAATAGGTCCGGGCGGTCAGGGAATAGACGATGGCGTAGACAACGGCGAAGAACAGCACCGTCAATATGGTGCACACCAGGTTGAGGGTGGTGTCGGTCATGTTGAAAATAAGCAGCAGCTTGGAGATGACCGGGAACGCCACTGTAATGTGTACGCAGGCGAAAAGCAGCGGCAGGAAGAACACCATGAGAATCTGCTTATGGATGGTTTTCTTGACCTCCTGTTTGCTCATCCCCACCTTCTGCATGATGGTAAACCGGTCGTGATCGTCGTATCCTTCGGAAATCTGCTTGTAGTAGATGATGAGCACCATGGCCATCATAAAGAGCATCCCCAGGAACAGACCCAGGAACAAAAAGCCGCCGAAGGTGGAGTACCAGTCTTCCCGGCTGAGCTCCCGGCTGTCCACCCGAACGCCGGGAATTGCTGTCCTGCACGCCTGGCGCAGGTCGGCCGAGAACGTCGCCACGGCCTCGTCGCTTCCGGCGATATTAAAGGTGGTGACATGGTCGATGGTGGCGGGGGTCTCCTCCTGGGGATAGGAAGCGAGAATGTCGTTTATCACGTCCATGTCCGCCAGGATGACGAAAAAGCTGTTCTGCGAAACCTGATCCACCTTTTCCCGCAGTACAAAGGAGTCGAGCTCTTCCTTTACGGAAAATTCCCGCTCGTCGATCCACAGCGTCTTGCTGCCAAACCGGCCCGCCCGGGTAAAGACCAGGGCTTCGTCTTTTCCTAGGGTTTCGTCCTTGCCTTCCATGCGGTTATAATCCGAAAGCGGGATCAGGGTCACGCTGCTGATGTAGTTGGTGGCGTTTCCCTGGAAATCGCCGGGCACGTCGGAAAGGATCATATTTTGCTGGGAGAAGCCCACATATTGGAAGCAACGGTAGTCGTAACACTCGGTCACCTGTACGCCGCTTGTTTCCTGCTGTGTGCGGATGGCCAGATGCACCGCGTCAATCTGCTCCTGGTTGTCGGCACACTGCACCGTTACATCCATGGGAAAGCGTTCGTCGAGCATCCGCTCCTGCCCTAGGTACAGGGAAACGGTGGTGGAGATGACCACCAGCACCATGGTGCTGAGAATGCAGATGTTGGCAAGGCCAACCGCGTTTTGCTTCATGCGGTAAATCATCCCGGAGACTGAGATGAAGTTTTTGGGCCGGTAGTAAAAACGCTTGTTGCGCCGCAGAAGCTTTAACAGCGCGATGCTGCCGGAGGTGAAAAGAGCAAAGGTGCCGATGATCACCAGCAGCGCCGCCAGGAAAAAGAGAAGCAGCGCGTCCAAAGGGGACTGAACGGTCAGCGCAATGGCGTAACCGCCCCCCAGAGCCAGAAGGCCGATGAGGGTCAAAAGCCAGGAGGACTTGGGTTCCTTTTCTCCCGTCTGCCCGCCTTTTAAAAGGGCAATGGGGTTTGCAATGTGGATCTGCCAGAAGTTCGTCAACAGCGTCAGTAAAAAGATGCAGGCGAACAGAATGGCGGTGACGCCCATGCCGCCCCAGGAGAGGGTGAAGACGATGGGGGTCGCTAAGTTGAGCAGGTAAAGCAGAATCAAAAACAACAGCTTGGAAATCAGGGCCCCCACCAGAAGCCCCAGCGCAATACAGAGTACGGAGATGAACAGCGTCTCAAAAAACAGGGTCTTGACGATGTGGCGTTTTTCCATTCCAAGGATGCTGTAAAGGCCCAGCTCCTTTTTGCGCCGTTTGATGAGAAAGCTATTGGTATAGAAAAGAAGGGCGGCGGAAAAAAGGGCGATGATGATCGTTCCCAGCCACAAAATAGAGGTGAGAACCTCGGTGCCCGGCATGTCGGCAAGGCCAGGATTGTCCGCAATGGAATACATGGTGTAGAAGGTAGCGATGGAAACGACGCAGGTGAGCATATAGGGAAAATAGGTGCTGCGGTTCTTTTTGAGGTTGGTGACCGCCAGCTTTGGGTAAAAGAGCTTATGCAAGGCCGCCACCCCCTGTAGTCAGCACCGTCAGCGTGTCGGACACCTTCTGATACAGCTCTTCGTTGGACATAGCCCCCCGGTAAATCTGATGAAATACCATCCCGTCCTTGATGAACAGCACCCTCCCCGCGTGGCTGGCGGCCATGGTGGAATGGGTGACCATCAGGATGGTCTGGCCGGAGCGGTTGATGTCGGAGAAAAGGTGAAGCAGATGAGCCGCCGCCTTGGAATCGAGGGCACCGGTGGGCTCGTCGGCCAAGACGAGCTGGGGATGGGTAATCAGGGCCCTGGCCACCGCCGCGCGCTGCTTTTGCCCGCCGGACACTTCATACGGGTACTTTCCCAAGATATCCGTGATCTCCAGCTTTTCGGCGATAGGGGTCAAACGCCGGCTCATTTCGGGGTAAGACTTGCCGGACAAAACCAGCGGCAGAAAAATATTGTCCTGCACCGAGAAGGTATCGAGCAGGTTAAAGTCCTGGAACACAAAGCCCAGATGCTCCCGCCGGAAAGCGGCCAGTTCCCTGTCCTTGATTTCCACGATATCCCGCCCGTTTAGGAGCACCTCGCCGCTGGTGGGCTTGTCCAGGGAGGCGAGAATGTTGAGCAGGGTGGTTTTCCCCGAGCCGGACTCGCCCATAATCGCCACATATTCGCCCTCTTCCACCGTGAAGGAGACGTTTTCCAGCGCCTGGACCTGATTGCCCCCAAAGCGGGTGGTATAGATTTTTTTAAGATTCTTGACTTCCAGTAACGGCATATGACCGACCTCCTGTTTGAAATCTGTCCTTAGTATAAGAAAAAAAGAAATGCGCTGCCATCGATTTGGCTTACATTTCTTTTTTCAGTCTTACACTTCGGTAAGATTTCCTATTCCATTGGAAAGGCCGCTTCGCTCAGGTCGATTTTCATGCGCGTGCCTTTTCCCACCTGGGAGGAAAGAAAGATACGGTGGGAAAGCCTTTTGAGCGTTTGCCGGCACAGATATAGCCCCAGCCCCGTAGACTTTTTGTCCATCCGCCCGTTATATCCGGTAAAGCCCTTTTCAAAGACCCGGGGCACGTCCTCGGGCCGGATGCCGATGCCGGTGTCCTCGATGACGAGGGACTTGTCCTCCTGCGGGTCGAGATAGATGGAGATGCTCCCGCCGGCCGGCGTGTATTTGAGAGAGTTGGACAGCAGCTGCTCGAGCACAAAGGTGAACCATTTCTCATCGGTCAGCACCGTGCAGGGCGTCTCGGTCAGGTGCAGGGAAATGTTCTTGCGGATAAAGGTCATGGAATACTTTTTGACCGCCCCGCGCACCATGGGGAAGAGGGGTACGCGTTTGAAAAGCAAGTCGCTGGCGTCGTTTTGTAGGCGCAGATAATGCAGCGTCATCTCCACATACTGCTCGATCTGAAAGAGGGACTGTCCGAGCTCCACCCGTGCCTGGGTCGGCGGCATTCCCTGAAGAACCAAGCGCATGGCGGCAATGGGCGTTTTAATCTGGTGCGCCCAAAGGGTGTCGTATTCCATCCGGTCCTGATAAGCGGCGTCGGCCTTGGAAATCTGTTTCGCCCGGTCGTCGAACAAGGTCCGGATCAGCGCTTGGTTGTCCTCTTCGGGCAGGGTGCGGGGCGGAGGAAGTCGGTCGAGGCTGACGGTGATTTCTTCGCGCAGCATAGTAAGCAGCCGGTGACGGTCATAAAACCTGAAAAAGTCATACCCGCCGTACAAAAGCCCTCCGGCCAGGGTGACGGCACTCCCGTACAAAACCGCATCGTAAGGAAGGCGCAGAAGGAAAAACAAAAGCCAGAAAAGCAGGAGAAACAAAACAAACCCCACCATTACCCGATACCGTGCTTTCAAATACGCGGCAAGCACCGGCCAAAAAACCTTCTTTTCCATTTATCCCTCCACCAGGTAGCCCACGCCTTTTTTGGTCTTGATCAGGGAAGAAAGCCCGATTTGCGAAAGCTTTTTTCGCAGGCGGGTGACGTTGACCGTCAGCGTGTTGTCGTCAATAAAGCTGTCCGAATCCCAGAGCCTTTTCATAATGTCTTCCCGGCAGACTATCTGCCCCTTCTGTTCAAACAGCAGCTGCAGGATTTTTAGTTCGTTTTTGGTCAACTCCATGGTGCTGCCCTCATAGGAAAGGGACCCGTCGCCTAAATTTAGAATGACGCCCTTGTGCTCCATCAGGATCCCAGTCCCGCCAAAGGAATAGGTTCTTCGCAGCAGAGCCTGGACCTTGGCGGTGAGCACGTCCAGGTCAAACGGCTTTGGGACGAAGTCGTCCCCGCCCATATTGATGGCCATGACCAGATTCATGTTGTCGCTTGCAGAGGAAAGAAAAAGAATCGGGACCTTGGAGCGTTTGCGGATTTCCCCGCACCAATAATACCCGTTGTAGTAGGGAAGGAGAATATCGAGAATCACCAGCTCCGGGGAAAAAGCGGCGAATTCCTCCAGCACCCGGTCGAAGTCGGTCACCTGTTTCACTTCAAAGCCCCACTTGGACAGATGCTGTTCGATGGCGTTTGCAATGATGCGCTCGTCTTCCACAATCAGGATTTTATACATAGCGGCCTCCTGTCATCCCAGTGAGTGGGGAACGGTTTTATTGTACCAGATTAGGCAAGCGGTGTCGAATTTGTCCGCGCATCAACCGGCTTGACGGCATAGACTGGCAGTGGGGAAACCCTTCCCCGAAACGATTCTAAGGAGGTCTCCATTTTGCACATCTACAATGGCAATTGCGGCTGTCCGGATCCCTGTAATCCTTGCCAGCCTGTTTGTCAGCCTTGCTTGATCCCCGGCCCTCCCGGCCCTCCCGGCCCTGCCGGCTCTGCGGATACCATTGTCATTCGCAGCACCGTTACTGCAGCGCCCGGCGCCTTTGCGGAGGTACGCGATGTCACGGGCGGACCGGAACATGTCCTTGATTTCATCATTCCGCAGGGGATCACTGGTCCCACCGGAGCCACTGGGGCGGACGGAACGGTTGGGATTGCCGGTCCCACTGGGCCGACCGGAGCCACCGGAGCCACTGGCGCAACCGGTCCTGTGGGTGTTACGGGCCCGACCGGCCCGACCGGGCCGTTCCTATTTGGATAAAACCAGATTGTGCATTCCCGGGAGTTATGGAGGTGAAAAATGCGGTGGCGGCTTCACGGACAAGCCAGCCGTACAAAAACAAGGGATTATTCCTCCCATTGAAAAGCCGCCTGTGATTTTGATCACAGGCGGCTTTTCGTTTAAAAACCTTCGGAAAGATCCACGAAATAATCGGTACGAACCATACAGGTGTAATGCTTTTCCGTGTTTCCCCATTTGCAGATGAGCTTGAACCCCCTTATGCTGGTGCCCGGTTCATAACCGCCTTCGCTGTCTAAGGTGGCGGCTGGATGGTCCCTGAGGGCGAATGCCGCCTTTCCATCGTGAAATTCCAGGGAAAGGATCATCGGCGTTTCCCAGCGGTCCAGATTTTCCAGCTTAAGAGCGTAGTCCTCCAATCGGATGGAATCGGGCTGTTCCCCGCGGATGCGGATTTGTACCGGCTCGCCAAGCGCAACGTAGGGAATGGACGCGGGTACATAAAATACGGAATTCCCCTGATAGGGGGTGATTTCAGTTTCCCGAAGGTCAAGAACCTCCGAATGGGCGCTGATGAGAACAGGAAGCGCATAATCCTCCGGAAATTCCAGGAACGAAAGATCGGACGGCACGGAAAAAAACGCATAGTAGGGATCCGGATCCGACATGGAAGGAACGCTGGAGGAAGCCGTCTGCGGCGGGCTGCAAGAGGATAAGAAAAGCGAAAGAACGGCGAATAGAATGACGGGTGGCAAAAGCCTTTTCATCGAAGCCTCCTAATAAGCTGCAATCAATGCCAATAGGTAAATGACGTGGTGTCTTGGTAATATGGACAGTAGTCAACGGTATGCCGGAACAAAGGCTCTGGTCCCCATTTGGAAACAACCATCTGTTTCTCCGGCCGGGCGGCCAAGGATACAGATTCAAGGACAGCGGAATGGTGGCCGTTCACGTACCATACAATATCTCCAGCTTTCGCATTTGGTAAGCTGACAGAATAATAGCTCCCATCGTACCGATAGGCGGAAGTATCCTCTAACCAATAGATGTTATCGGGAGATCGCAGCACCCAAGCATAAGAGTGACAGTTATATCTTGGGGTAGCAGGAGCCAAATACCATGCTGCAGGATAGGTTTTTGCATAATATTCCTTTCTTATTTGCTGTATCGTTGCCGTATATTCCTCGTTTTTCTTGATGACAGTAACAGGAGAACCATTTGGCGTATGAATGGTGATGTATTCCCACTGTTCTTCACTATATGGAGAAATAGAATTGCCGGAAAAACGGCCTAATGTCAAAAGGTCGTTCAGAATCATCTGTTCAAAGGTCAATTCAGCCGATCGGCTTCTGTCCAACGTCCTTTGTACCTGGAGCCTCACCGCAAGCTTCTCAGCTCGGTCTGGTCTCGTCATTAGCTCCAAAAATGCGTCGGATTCTCTTAATATGGCATCTAACCCATCGTCATAGGTGTCGAATGCGTAGAAATCAATGAGCAACGGATAATGTAAGGCGGCCTCTACCACTTCTTCTGTTGACATGGTTTTCAGCATTTCCTGAGGGATTCTACAAGCCTCGCGCATATCGATAACAGAATCAAATTCCAGCCATTCCGGATCATCTGGAGTGATGGGATAGTGATAGACGGTTGACTGCTGTACATAGGCTTCTGCCGCGGTTAATGATGCATTCTCTTCTACTGCAATGACCGGCATCCCGGTAGATAGGGCAAGTGTTGTGCCTGCAAGAATCAGCGCAAGAGTTTTTTTCATTTTCTCCATGTTTGCCAAGCCTCCTAAATAGATAATTTTTGCATATTATATATAAGATATAAAATATACAAGAAAATAATATCAATTTTTTTGTAATAAAGAAACGGTAAAATTGACATATTTTTATACCAATAAATGACTATTCATTCGTAGTGGGAGAAAATCCATCTTTTTACCGATGAATTTTCTCTGGGGATATTTTTCTGTTTATACACAATTTGTAGAGATGTATTTAGCGGAATGGAAATAATTCTTAATTTTTGAACTTATATCACTAGTTTTTAGAGGTTTGAATGTTGACTTCTGGAGAACAAAAGATGTATTATTATTAACATATTAATGAAATGTGATGATAAAAAATTATATAATTTCACAATATGTACACAGATATTCACTTTGCACATCGGCTTTGACGGTTTGCGTCACATTTGCCGGATATTCGACCGCGTTGCGGATGGTTACGATGTCCCTGCGGCTGTGCCGCAAGCGCTGAAAGAAGGCGTTTGTATAAGGGATTCGTATAAATTGCCTCCCGAATCAAATTCAGGAAAGGAAGAATGGGGCAGATGGAATCCGGGCAGGCGTAAAACACAGTCCATCAAAATGGCGTTGAGCTGCCTGCGGTATACGGCCGTTTTTGGAGCCTGCTGTTTTCATGGAAAGGGGAACAAAACGCATGGCAATGAAGAAGGGAGCGAATCAAGTGAAAAAAGCTGTTTCAATTGTGGTACTGCTATGTATGATTCTCAGCTTGTTTACCTTACAGGTTGGCGCGGCAGGAGAACCCGCCACCCCGAAGAACATTCTGTTTACTCCGGTCACCACAGATTCCGTCACCATTACATGGGACGCGTCGGAAGGCGCCACCGGCTACAATGTGTACCGCCGCGAAGCCGGCAAGGGTACGCTGGAGAAAATTGCAGAGGTAACCACTCCTACTTATGTAGACACTTCCGTGGAAAAAGCGCATGACTATTATTACAGCGTGACCGCGGTCAACGCCAACGGCGAGTCCGCCGGGACCAACGAAGCGTTCATCATGACGGCGGGCGACCGTGCCGTTCTGCTCAACTACTTCAACATCAAGGAAATCGCCGGTCCCGCCTGCCGCCTGCGCATCGGCGACCTGGACGGCGACGGCCGCAACGATATTCTGGCCGTCAACACCGCCCAGAACACCAGCGATGCCAGAAACCCCCGTGTGGTGTGGTCTGTGACCGCATTCAGCATTGAAGGCGAAATGATGTGGCAATGGTTTGCCAATCCCGAAAAGCCGCTGCCCAACATGTGGATCACCAAAACCGGCGCCGACGAGCCCTGCCAGATTCAGGACGTGGACGGCGACGGCTATAACGAAGTCGTTTTGGTCGGCAACCCCACCTACGACCCGTACAAATCCTCTAACGTGAGCACTTCCGGCGACGTATTCTACATTCTCGACGGCAAAGACGGCAGCATCAAGCATCAAAAGAGCTTTGCCGAGGCCGGTTTGGGCAACAATCTCCACGACTGCATCGTGCTCGGCAACTTTGACGGCCGTACCGTCAACGGCCGGGATGTCAATCAGTTCATGGTGCTCAAGGAGCGCTATGGCAATATCCAGGTGTTCGAGCTGTTTGACAAAGAAACCCAGGAATTTACCTTCAAAAAAGTATGGGGCTACAACGAGTCTACAAAAGGCCAGGCCGTAGCGGGCCATATGCCGCTTGCCACCGATCTTGACGGCGACGGCAAGGACGAATTGCTTTTTAATTACACCGTGATGAACGGTGACGGAACGGTTCGTTGGAAGGTACCCAACGAGATTCGTGACGAAGAGGGCAATCTGCTGGGCACCGCCACCGACCACGTGGACACCATCCAGGTGGGCGACGTAGACGGCAACCCTGAAAACGGCCTGGAAGTCGTTTTGGGCGGCGGCGGCGCCGGCATGTCCACCTTCTGCTTTACCGCGGACGGCGAACTGCTTTGGACCAACAACATCGCCCATGAACCCCAGTCCCTGATCCTGGCGGATTTCCGCACCGAGGCAAAGGGTCTGGAGCTCTACGGTCTTGACCGCAGAAACCGCAGCAATTACCCGGTGGGCCATGACGGTCTGTTCCTGGTCGGTTCTCAGGGCGAGGACCTTTACAAAGAACCCGACAACCCGCAGGGCTGGTCCACCATCGTGGTGCGTATGCCCAACTGGACCGGAACCTGGGCGCCGCTTTCTCTGGCCTTCTTCCGCAACGATCAGGCCAACGCCGCAGACCCGGACAAATATCCGGATGCAACGGAAAACAATTGGCTGCCCTCGATCTATGACGGCTACTTCAACGTGCTGTTCGAGCTGCCCGGTCAGGATGCACGCTTCATGGTGGCCAATCTGGTGGGCGATTCCCGCGATGAAATCGTCGGTTACACCGACGCCGGCGACATCTGGATCTACGCCAACGGCGAAGCTCCCATGGACAGCCTGGTAACCGGTACGCCCAGACAGCAGACCGACTTCCTGGGCAACTACTCCCGTTATCCCACCGATAAGTTCGAAGTGAACCTGGCCGAGCGCGAGCCGGCTGCCCCGGTTGCGGAAAACGTACAGGGCAACTCCGCGTTCATCAACTGGACTCCGGTCATCGGCGCCACCGGCTACACCCTCTATCGCAATGGCGAAAAGATCGGCGACTTTACCGACGTGGGCTATCAGGAAACAGATCTGCCTCTGGGTACCTATGAGTATACCGTGGTTGCCACGGATGGAACCGTGACTTCTCCGGAATCCTATCCGCTGACGCTGGCCATCGAAAAGCCGGTTGCCCAGACCGACAAGGGTCTCTATAACGTTAACGAGACCATCACTGTTTCCATTAAGACTCTCGATACCGTCACGAGAGTTGGCCTTGCCAACGAAGCGCGCAACAGCATGGCGGTTGACAATTCTTATTTTGGCGTCGACAACGGCGACGGTACCAAGACCTTTACGGTCACCCTGGCGCTGGGTTCCGCCGGAACCCGTGAGCTGACTGTGCTTACAGCGGGAGACGACGGAGAACTGACCGCAACCGACACGACGGTATCCTTTACCGTAAGCAACACCCCGATTGCTCCTCCGGAAGGCGACAGCCCGAAGGTGATTTCCGCAAAACTGGTGTCCGGTGCGATGAAGGTCAACACTCCGATTACCTTTGAGGTCAAGACCAACACCGATGTGGCCAAGGTCGCGTTCTTCAATGAGAGCGGTGCGGGTTTGGCCGGTAGCCGGACTTATGAGGACGCGGACGGTGTTCGCACTTGGACGATCACCCTTTCCATCGGTTCCGCCGGCAAGCGCACGCTGGACCTGAAGTATCAGGGCAACGACGGCGTATGGGTTGACACCGACAAGACCGTTACCTTTACGCTTGGCAGATAACCGGTAGATTCTCCCAAAGCAAAGGCTGGCAGTCTTATGAGGGCCCGCCTGCACTTAGGTGCAGGCGGGCCCTTTGCCGCAGACGAAAAGAAAAGGCGGAAAATCCGGCTGAATCGGGAGGCTGTCGCATAGATATGACTGAGAACCTAGAAGGAGGTATCGCTTGTGGTTACAGCAGAACAAATGAAAAAAAGAAAGGAAGCTGCGGTACCGGACCTGAAAAAAGACAACCTCGTCGATATCCGAAGCGTACACATCGACCAGTCTCTGCCCGAGAAGAAACGGATGCTCGATTACCTGGCTCAGATTAAAAATCCCTATTGCTTTCGCTGCGGGGAAACCGAGGTAAAGCTTTCTTTTTCTTCCACCGTATCCCTGCATCGCCTGCTTGTGAATTTTCTCATCCGGCACAAACGGATGGAATAGGGGAGGATAAGGTGCCGCGCAAACGCCGTAATTCTTTCGACCCGCCATCGCCGAAACGGGTCTGGAACTTAGCCAAATACGTGAGAAAATCAAGCGAAGAGGAAGACGGCCGGAGCATTGAAAATCAAAATAAAACGCTCGACGACTACATCGGCCGATTGAAAGAAGCGGATCCTGCCGGAGAGTACCGGGTGGTAGACCTGTACCGGGACGAAGACTGTACCGGCACCGATTCCATGCGCCCGGACTTTCAACGCCTGCTGCGGGACTTAGGCACTCGCCGAGTCAACTGCGTGGTGGTGACCGATCTGTCGCGTCTCTCCCGCAACACCTCCGAGTCTCTCTACTATCTCCAGTCCCTCTTTGTGGCGCTCAACGTCCGCTTTATCTCCATGCAGCTGCCGCACCTGGATTCCTTTCTTGAACCGGATCAAATGTATTCCATCGAGGTTCCCATGCAGGGGGTTATGAACGAGGAGCATTGCAAAAGTACGAGCATCAAGGTACGGCAGCGTTTTGAAACCCTTCGCAGAAATGGGGACTTCATCGGCGCGTTCGCTCCCTATGGGTACCGCAAGGACCCTGCCGACTATCACCATCTTCTGATTGATGAGGAAGCCGCTCCGGTGGTGCGCCGTATCTTCGACTGGTATGCGGCCGGCATGAGCAAAATCGGGATCGCAAAGCGTCTGAATGAACTGGGTATCCCAAGCCCATCCGTCTACAAGAAAGCAAAGGGATTGAACTATTACAATCCCCATGCGAGCGGCAGCAGCCTGTGGACGGCCCGCGTCATCGCATCAATGCTGCAAAATGAAATGTATATTGGAACTATGGTACAGGGCCGCTACCGGGTCAAGAGCTATAAGGTTCATGAACAGGTGACTACCCCGCCCCAGGAATGGTTTTGCAAAGAAGGCACCCATGCGCCGGTGATTGACCGGGATACGTGGGACAAGGTGCAGAAATTGCTCAAACGGGATACCCGAGCCGCCCCATCCAATCGGGAGGTATATTTATTCAGCGGTTTATTGCGCTGCGCCGATTGTCAAAAGGCGATGCACCGCTCGAAAGTCAAAGACTATGTTTATTATGTATGCCGCACTTACAAGGAGCAATCCAAGACTGCCTGTACCAAGCATACGGTCAAAGAATCGGTTTTGATGGATGTGGTACTTGCCGTGATGGAGAAACAAATCGCGCTTTCGGTCCCTCTGGGAAAGCTGATCGAGCAGGTGGACGCGGCGCCATGTGAAGCCATAATGCTGGACCAAAGGGTTCTATTAGCCTCGATTGCCGGGAAGAAAAGAGAGCTTGCAAAGCTCGAAAGCCGAAAACGGTCTGTTTACGAGGACTGGAAAAACGGGGACCTTTCCAAAGCGGATTACAAGTCCATGTATGACCATTACGAAGGGCAGTACCAGCAGCTTTGTGCAGCCATCGAGGGCATGCATAAGCAGCTCGGCGCACTGTCCGAAGAAAGCAGCGAGGGAAATGCCGCATTCAGGGAACTAAAAGAGCAGGGGACTATTTCGACGCTTTCCAGGGACCTTTTGACCGAATTGATCGACGCAATTGATATCCATGAAGGAGGCGACGTCGAAATTCACTTTTCGTTTGCAGACGAATACCAGCGCCTGGTGGATTCAACTGTACAGGAGTGAGAAAGGGTGTATCCTTTTTATCCTATTGGGTACGGCCCGACCGGTCCCACCGGCCCGGCCGTTACAGGAGCCACCGGTCCCACAGGAGCAACAGGAGCCACCGGCCTTGCCGGCGCTGTAGGTGCTACGGGCGCTACCGGTCCCACTGGCCCTACCGGTCCCACCGGTCCTACCGGCCCTACAGGGCCTACTGGAGCCACCGGGGATGCAGGTGCCGTTGGCGCTACGGGGCCGACGGGAGCCACCGGTGCAGTTGGCCCAACGGGGTCCACTGGCCCTACCGGCGCTACCGGAGATGCAGGTGCCGTTGGCGCTACAGGCGCCACTGGAGAGACCGGTGCCACTGGTGCGACTGGAGAGACCGGAGCAACTGGAGAAACCGGTCCCACTGGAGAAACCGGCCCTGCGGCTACCATCAATATCGGAACGGTTACCACTGGTGATCCGGGTACCGACGCTCAGGTGACCAATTCCGGAACCGAAAACGACGCCATTTTCGATTTCGTAATTCCCCGGGGAGAACCGGGCGGAGGCGGTACGCCGGAGGTTTTGGCCACAGTGGATTCCACGGGCCAGCCCACCACGGCAAACACCGCCCTGACCTTCAACGATACGCCCCTGATTTCCGGCACGTCCATTACCCATACGGCCGGCTCTGCCGACATCAACATTACCCAGACTGGGATCTATCAGGCTACGTTCCATGGAACGGCTGCAGTAAACGCGGGCACGACGATCCCCGCCACCTTGACGGCCCGCCTGCTATTAAACGGCACGCCGGTACCGGGCGCCACGGCAACCCATACGTTCTCGTCCAGCAACGAGGTAGCAACCGTGGCTTTTGACATCCCCTTCCGTGTGGATCCGGCGCCTGCGACTATACAGGTCGTGCCGGAGCAAGATGGGTTCACCCTAAACGACGCGGCGCTGACCGTTACCCGTTTGGGCGACGCTTCCTAGTCTAACGAACGGCCCGGAATTTCCGATTATAACAGCTTCCAACAAAACAGCCGACTGCAGGACTTGATTCCTGCAGACGGCTGTTTCCATGTATTACATGGTTCTGGATTTGGTTTATACGCTGGATTTAGAAATACCGCATCCGTCCCGCCGCGATTTTGTCTGCAAGCAATCCAAGGGGGCCTTGCGGTTTTGCTTTGTCGCAAAGACGCATAGCTGGCCATAGGGAATTTGATCCTTGTCAGGCGCTTTTTCTTTCCGGATTTGTCGTAGGCCGCCGAAACAAAATCCATAAAAGGCAGAAATGCTGCTTTCATGAAGACTAAAAAACGAATCGAAACCGTTGCCAAGCCCAAAATAAGGCCCCGGATGCGGACGCATCCAGGGCCTTTGCTTCCATTTATCTTGTTTTAGATCAAATGATAGCGCTCTAGCAGCTCCTCAAGGACCGTGCCGGAAATCTTCTTCAAAGCCTTCTTTTCCAGAAAGCCTACGCCGAAGGGAAGCTTGATATCGGTGAGCTTCCTGCCGTCCATCATCTTGGAAGTGGAGTCGAGCAGGACCCGTATGTCGTAGCAGGAGCCGAACACCTCCGGAACCCCGCGGTCCACGTCCAGCAGGGTGTAGACCGCTTCCATGGCGGTGCGCACCGAATACTCGGTGGTGAACACCGTGTCGCGCGCCGTGTCGGCGAACTGGCCGATGAAAGCGAAGTTCACACAGCCCTCCGGCACTACCTTAGGCCGGTCGCCTTGGGTGCGGGGCATGAAAAAGGAGGTGATGTAGGGCATCATGCAGGGAATGGTGTGAGCGGAGTTTCTGGCCATGTCCGGGATGTCCTCCTCCGGCACGCCCATGTGGTAAAGCCATTCCTCACAGATTTCCACGCCGGTGCATTCCTTCATGGGCTTCTTGACGAAGTTGCCGGGCACGTCGGTGTACAGCCCGTAAATCCAGCCTACCAGCTGATCCTTGGGCTGTTCCTTAAAGTGGGGCTGGCGGTTGAAGGTGTAGCTCATCAGCCAGTTGGAGTCCTTGACGGTAATGATGCCGCCGGTGACCACCTTGCCGGAGAAAGGATCGCGCTTGCACATCTTGCGCACATAATGGGGAATCCGTTCGTCCAGGGTGGTGACGGTGGCCGATTCCCAGTTGGTGGCGTGTACGTCCGAGCAGAACTTTTCCGGGCGGCCGAAGGCCGGGTCCTGCGCGGCGATCTTCTTCCACAGCTCCCAGCAGCCGCCTTCGCCGGGCTGGGTTTTACACACGGGCGCGTGGTCGTCGTCGCCCAGAGAGGAGTTTTCCGTGCAGCTGCCGTTGGTGACGAACACTAGGTCGTCCTCCACCAAGTCGATGGTTTCGGTGTTCCCTTCGTGGAGGCAGACGATCTGCCGGGCTACCTTCTTGCCTTCCCTGATGTCGAACAGGACGTTTGTCACCTGCGTGTTGTACTGGAATTGGACCCCGTGGGCTTCCAGATACTTGACCATGGGCAGGATCAGGGATTCGTACTGGTTGAACTTTGTAAATTTCAGCGCCGAGAAATCAGGCAGGCCGCCGATGTGGTGGATGAACCGCTGAATGTAAAGCTTCATCTCCAGGGCGGAATGCCATTTTTCAAAGGCAAACATGGTCTGCCAATAAAGCCAGAAGTTGGAGGAATAGAATTCCTCGTCGAACACGTCGTCCAGGGTTTTGTCGTACAAGTCCTCGTCCTTGGTGAAGAACAGGTGGATAATCTCCAGCGCCGCCTTGTCGGAAAGGGCGAACTTGCCGTCGGTATGGGCGTCCTCGCCCCGGTTGACGCTGGCACGCATCCGGGAATAGTTCGGGTCGCGCTTGTTGAGCCAGTAATACTCATCGAGAACGGAGACCCCTTCGGTTTCGATGGACGGAATGGAGCGGAACAGATCCCACAGACACTCAAAATGGTTCTCCATTTCCCGGCCGCCCCGGATGATGAACCCCTTCTGGGGATCATGGATGCCGTCGCAGGCGCCGCCGGGGAGGCCCAGTTCCTCTAAAATGTGGATGTGTTCTCCCTTCATCTGGCCGTCCCGCACCAGAAAACAGGCGGCGGCCAGAGAGGCGAGGCCGCTTCCCACCAGATAGGCGGATTTTTTATCCACGTCCTTGGGCTTTTGCGGACGGGCGAACGCTTCGTAATTGCCGTTGGAATAATACATCATCCATACCTCCAAACGTTTTTTGTGCTTTCATCTTAGTCCGTTTCCTGAAGGTACGCCATAGACAAACAAAAAGCCGTGTCGAAACTTTCGACACGGCGGCAAAGCTGTAAAAATTTTAGACACCAAAAGGCATTTGTCTAACGAGCCCGGTCAGTCCGGTAGGTTTCCAGGGCTTTGTGTATATCCCCGTGAATGAGGACGCTTAGCCGGCCCACGATGGCCTTGGGGTCCTCCTTCATCCCGGTGCGCACCCAGTTTAACAGAATGCCCACAAACGCGAACTTGTAAAAATCAGCGATGAAGGCCTTGTCTTCCTCCCGCACCGACATGGACGCTGCCTTTTCGTTGACCACCCCAATGAGCAGCTCAAAGGTCTCCCGGTAGAGAAACCCTTCCAGGTGCTCCCGGCAGACAGAGTGGTAGACACTGGAGACGAATTCTTTATTTTCCTGCACATATTCGAATACCCGCAGAAACCCGTTCTGCCAAGTGTCATAGGTGCGGTTTTCCCCGATGGCGCCCATGCTTTCACTTTTGAATATCCATTCCACCAGATCGAAAATGTCCTGGAAATGATAATAAAAGGTCTGGCGGTTTACTCCACAGTCTTCCGTAATGTCGATGACCGTAATCTTGTCCAACGGTTTTTTCGCCGCCAGCTTTTTCAGGGAAGCCGCCAGAGCCCGCTTGGTGGTCTGCGCCATAAGCGCCCTCCTTTCCCAAACGATATGACTAATGTCAGTATACCATGCCGTGCCCGAGCCGTCCAATAAAAAAGTGAAATCCCTGTGTGACGGTGGTTTTCCTAAGTGCCTGCCGCAGTTACGTAAGGCCGAAACCGTCCAAGAGAAAAGCGGGGATCCTCCTATAAGATCCCCGCCTTTTTAACCCCTTTTTTCCAAAGGAAAATCCCTTGCAAACGCGCCGGGGTTCAACAGGTTCGGGCGCACCCAATGACTCAAATTTGCCAGTTGTCCGCTTCCGAACTCTTTGCCGCCGGGCTAGATGGTCCATGTAGCCGAGCGGGCCTGTACCTCCACCATGTGCCGGTACACCCCGTTTTGCTCCAGAAGAGTTTCGGGCCTGCCCTGTTCGGCTACTTTGCCGTCTGCCAAAACCACGATTTGGTCCGCTCCGGCAACGGTGCGCATCCGGTGGGCGATGACCAGTACCGTTTTATTGGCAATCAGCCGGGAAAGGGCCGACTGGATCAGCGTCTCGTTTTCCACGTCCAGCGACGCGGTGGCCTCATCCAGCAGGATGATCGGCGCGTTTTTGAGGAAAGCCCGAGCGATGGAGATGCGCTGGCGTTCCCCGCCGGACAGTTCGCATCCGTTTTCGCCGATCAGGGTATCAAACCCTTTGGGGAGCTTTTCGGCGAACTCGTTGCAGTTTGCAAGCTCTGCCGCCTGTAGAACCTCCGCGTCGCTGGCATCCTTCCTGCCGATGCGGATGTTTTCCAGTATGGTATTGTTAAACAAGGTCACATCCTGGAACACAATGGAGTAGAGGGACAGCAAAGCCTCCGGGTCGATTTTCGAAATGTCCATGCCGCCTACCGTGATGGTGCCCTTGTCTGCGTCCCAGAACCGGGAGGCAAGGCGGGAAACCGTGGTTTTTCCGCCGCCGGAGGGCCCCACCAGTGCGGTTACCTCGCCCTGCTTTGCGGTAAAAGACACGTCCTGCAGCACCGTCTCCCCGTCGTTGTAGGAAAAGCCCACATGGGTAAAGACCATGTCGCACCCTTTGTTTCGCAGGCTGGAGTCCCCCTCCTGAACCGGATGGTCGAGGATTTCGTTCATACGGGCCACGTGCGTGCGGGTGGAGATAACGGCGGCCAGGTTTTGCAGCGCCGCCTGCATCGGGTCGTAAAGCCGCGATGCCACCAGCAGGAAAAGGAAGAAGGACAAAACGTTCAGGCTTCCGTCCATAAGCAGCAGGGAGCCCACCAGGGCGACGGTGGCGATACCCAGCTTCAAAATGAGCTGCGCCGACACCACGAAAGCCGCCGTGCCGAATTCGCTGATGATTGCCCGCTTTTCCACCGCCTTGATTTTTTTGTCCAACCCCTTGAGGTAATTCTCTTCGGCATTGTTGGATTTTAAGTCCCGCACGGTTTCCAGGCATTCCTGGATGCCGTCGGCGCAGGCGATTTTGGCGTCCATCTGTTTTTGTCCCAGCCGGTCCTGTACCTTGATGGAAAGCGCCACAATGGCGAAGGAGACGGGAATCACCCACAAAGCCGCCAGTGCCATGCGCCAGTCAAAGAAAAAGAGGCTTATCGCCACCAGCGTGGTGGAAAGAATGGCGCCGAACAGCTCCGGAATAAAGTGGGAGAAGCTCTGCTCCAGGAAGGTGCAGTCCGCCATAATTGTGCTGGTCAGATCGGCCAGGTCTTTTTTGCCGAAAAAGGAGAGGGGAAGCTTTCGGAGCTTTTCCGCCAGGGAGATCCGGCGCACCCCGCTTTCCACATAGGTGGCGAAATAGGTGGCGTTATACTGAAACCAGGTGGTCAGGAAGATGAGGGCAAGGCAGAGTATACAGCCCGCGATATAAAACGGGATTTTTCCGGACGGAACTCCTCCCGCCATCAGGTCGCTCACCAGCAGGTACAAAAGCCCCACCGGGAACATCAGCGCCAGGTTTTGCAGGACACAGGCCAGGCAGCCCTTGATCAGGTCCTTGGCTCCCTGGCGGGATAAAGCGAATTTCTTTTGCAATTTTGTCAGCATTGGTTAAGCCCCCTTTCCGACTTTCCACTGGGCGGAGGTCTGGTACTGGGCCCACATCTGGGCGTACAGCCCCTTTTGAGCGAGCAGCTGTGTATGGCCGCCGTGTTCCTCAATCCGCCCGTTCTTGAGCACGAAAATTTCATCCGCCGTCACCACGGTAGACAGCCGATGGGCAATCATGATGACGGTCTTGCCCTTGCAAAGCGCGGCAAAAGCGGCCTGCACCTTGCTTTCGTTATCCGGATCGGCAAAGGCCGTAGCTTCGTCCAGAATTAGGATGGGCGCGTTTTTGAGCATCACCCGGGCGATAGCGATGCGCTGCTGTTCGCCGCCGGAGAGGTAGACCCCCTTGGTGCCGATGACCGTGTCGATCCCCTGAGGCAGCTTTTTGAGAATGTCTTCGCACTGGGCCGCCCTCAGAGCGCCCAGCACTTCCTCCCGGCTGGCATCCGGTTTGCCCAGACGCACGTTTTCCAGAATGGAGGCTTTGAGCAGGCGGCTGTCCTGAAAGACGAAGGCCACCGTGTCCATCAGTTCCTTTTTGGGTATCCGGCGCACATCTACGCCGCCGATCTGCACCGCGCCGCTTTGCACGTCGAAGAAGCGGGAGATGACGCTGGCGAGCGTCGTTTTGCCCCCGCCCGAAGGACCGACCAGGGCCACCGTACGTCCCGGTTCGATGCGAAGGGAAAGGTCCCTCAGCGCGTCCTTACCGCCGCCGTAGGAGAAACGCACGTTTTTGAGCTCCACCGAAGCATCTTTGGGATGAGCCGGCCGGTCGGTCTCCGGCAGGGGCTTCCTTTCCAACACGCTGTCGATGCGCTGGAGAGCATCGGTGACGATCATCCCATTTTCACTCATGAACATGATGCGGGTCAGGGTCAGGGAAATGACCGGGGTGATGATGATGTAAAAGAGAAGGTTGAGCAGAAACGTGCTCGTGACCCCGTCCTGGGCAAAGAAGAGCCCCGCCGCAATCAAAAACGCAAAGACGCTGTTGATCGCCGTGGTATAAATCAGCATGGGCATACGCAGGGTTTTGGTATAGGAGATGACCCAGGTTTCATAATTGTCGATGGCGTCCTTAAATCGCTTGAAGGAGAAAATGGTCTGGCCGAAGGTCTTGACCACGGGGATACCCCGGATGTACTCCACCGCTTCGTTGGACATGTTGTCCAGCGCGTTTTGGTACTCCTTCATCTTCTGTTGCATCCGGGAGCCGGTCATGCGCATCATGATCAAGAAAGCCAGCACCACCGGGACCAAACTCAAAAGGCCAAGCCGCCAGTCGAACACAAACAGCAATACCAGAAGCCCGATGGGGGTGGCGATGGCTCCTGCCTTGTCAGGCAGCTGGTGGGCCAGATAGGTTTCCGTCGCCGCGCTTGATTCGTTGACGATTTTGCGCATTTTGCCGCTTCCGAAGGAATCCATGAACCCCAGCGGCAGCGTGACAATATGGTGCATGGCGTGGCTGCGGATGTTCGACGCGATGCGAAACGCCCCCAGATGGGAGCACATCAGTCCCGCCACATACACAAGCAGGGACAGTGCGGCAAACAAGACCGCCATCCAGCCGTTGTGGGCCAGGTTCTGCGCCGCGTCGAAATTCGGGGCCACCGCCAGCACTTCCTCAATCAGCTTCCAGATGTAGAGAAAGGGCAGCAGGGCCATCAGGGCGCTGACCGCCGACAAAATCCAGGAAGCGATGGTCAGATACCGGTGGGCTCCCGCGTAGGACAGCAGCCGGGACAGATTGGACGGTTTCTTCAAAAAAATCTCCTCCTTATATGCGTGATGGTTAGTGTAAACTAACCTTATGCCAAAAATGATGGAGCTTTACAGCCCCATGATTTTTTGCCATCCGGCGGTGTAGAATTCCCGCAGCTCTTTGACATACCGGGTTGCCTGCTGCTGGGGCATATCATGGACGACCATCTCAAAGAAAGCGGAGAACATGCCGCTGACGAGGATATGTTCCAGCTGTGGATCAATCTCCCTGGCAGTATGCCCTAGGCTTTGCAGAACGGATACAAACCGGTGGGTGCCCTCCACCTCGATCTCCACCATCGTGTGAATAAAGTGCTCGTATTTCGTTCCTTCGGAACTGCACAAAAGCAGTTTGAAGGCATCGAAATGGGCGTAAATGTAGCCTACCATCCAGTCCATGCAGTCTCCGGAGATTTCTCCCATCTGTTCGGGCTGCTCTTCAGGGGGAAGGCTTGCAAAGGCGTTCTGCGCCTGAGTGAATTTCGCCATGAGCACTTGATAGGGTTCGGCCACCAGTGCATCGAACAGGTCTTCCTTGCTTTTGTAATAACCGTAGAAAGCGCCGGTGGTAACGCCGGCTTCCTTTACGATGTTTCGCAGGGAAGCAGAGAGATACCCTTTCAAAAGGAACTCTTTCTTTCCGGCGTCCAGAATCTGCTGGTGCGTGGATGCCTCTTTTTCCTGCAAAGGACCGCCTCCGATATAACGATGTTATATAACGCTGTTACAGCGTAACGCACGCAACATGATTTGTCAAGTGAAATTGGTTTCATTTTAAAAAAAGTTTGGGATTATGCTGCAAACGCAAGAGCGATCGCCTGCTTCAGTGAAAAAGTAAAACAAACGCACCTCACAATAGAAGGATTGTTTCAAAGTAAGATTTCTGTATTCCAATGTTTTCCGGTTATTCAAGGTGATTCATGCTGACTCGGCAATAAGCTACAACCCAAAGTTTTTCTTTCTTATGAGAGAAAATAGTCGCTTTTGGTGTCATAGAAAAGCCCCCCATGCCAAACGTATAGCATGGGGGCACCTTTCTGTCGGGGTTGTGCTACAAAAAGATACTCAACTCTCAGCGCGAGCTCTTCACTCCGAACAAAAGAAAAGAGTCCGAACGCGAATTGCGTCCAGACTTAGTCTGGGTTTACGCTACAAAATAGATACCCGTTGAAAACGCGGGCAAAAACAAAACGGCTCCCCACAAACGTGAGGAGCGCGATTTGCGTGCAGGCTCAGCCTGCTGGTGCCGGTGGCCGGACTCGAACCGGCACGCTGTCGCCAGCGGTGGATTTTGAGTCCACTACGTCTGCCAATTCCATCACACCGGCTGATGCATTGGCTATTATACTATACCTGCCAAGGAAAAGCAAGCCTTAAGTTTACACCCCGGAAGATGATTCTGACGAAGGGCTGCTCTCCGGCTCAGAAGGAGCGGGAGGCGTTTGACTGGACTGGGGCGGCGGCTCCTGGCTTTGGACCCGTACCCGGATGGAAGCGGTCAGCCCGTTTTCCGTGCGAGCCGTAATGACGGTTTCCCCGGCGGCGATTCCCGTAATCCGCCCGTCTGCGCCCACCGTCGCCGCTGCGGGATTACTGGAAGTATAGGTAACGGACTGGGAAGCGTTTGAAGGGGAAACGGAAGCAGAAATGGCGCGAATGGTACCGGTATTCATCAGATAGATGCGAATACCGCCGCTGTCCACCCAGGAGCTGAACGCACCGGTGTTCAGGGAGACGCTCTGCGCTGGTACGGTGTTTTCCCGGATGGTGACCACGTACTGGGCTCTTCTGCCGCCGTCGTTTGCGGTAAAGGTGATGACGGCCCGCCCGGCCGCCAGCGCCTGGAAAGAGCCGTCGCCGTTATTTTGAAGCAGGCGAGCGTTGGACACTTTCCATTCCCCGGTCTGGTCGGTGGCATCTTGCGGCGTAAACACCGGCGTCAGCCGGAAAGAATCGCCGACGGTAAATTCGTTTTTCTCCGCCGTCAACTCCACCCGCTCCACGGCAACCGGCTCCACCGGGACCGAAACGGTGAACTGCGCTTTGACATCCAGGCCCTCCAGTTCCACGGTGATGGTGGCGTCCCCGCCCACAGCGGTCAAAACCCCGTCCTCCGAAACCGACACAGCGCTGGGATTGCTGGAGGAATACAGCACCTTTCTTCCATAATATTCATCCACCGCCCTCGACCACAGCTCGCTTTCTTCTTCCATGGTCAGCGTAATGCCGGTGGGAGCGCCTTGCTCGGCCAGATAGGCGTTGATCTCGCCGAACGGCACCCCCCGCTCGAAGGAATGGTTCAATTGCAGGGTTTCGCCCGGCTCCATGGCGGATGGGGCGTTTGAAAGGGTCAGGACAGCGGGGAGGATATACACCCCCTTGGTGTTCCACGAAACCGATTCGCCCCCGAACAGGTTTTGGCTCACCTGCTGGAATTTGATCATGGAATATCCGGCTTTGCGCCCGAGAACGGTGGCCTGGATGTTATAGCTGCGTAGGATTTCCAGTTTATCATCGTATACGCTCCATATATTCTCGGTGCTTTTCTCGTTGGCGCTTTTGACGGCGATGGTGGACTTATCCCCCACATACATGACCGCCGGCTCTTCACTGAGCAGGACGCCGGCGGAACCTGCGCACCCTCCGCCGCTTACATAAGCCTCGCCGTCCACCCATCCGTCGGACAGTGCCCCGATGACGCAGGGAAAAAGGACAAGCAACGAGAACAAGAGCCCACAAAATAAAAGCAGCGTTTTTTTCTTCATAATGGTTTTATCATTCCTTTGCGGCGGGAAATAGAGCCCGCTTGATGTGATCACGGCTTCGCCGCTTTCTAAGCAAAAAGCCCAGAGCGGCGGCAAAGACAACCGCGGCGATTTGCTGGGAAGGAGAAAGGGGGAGGAAGGGCAGCAACACGCCCCGGTCGTCCCCTCGTAGAAATTCTAGAAAAAAGCGCATGCATGCATACAACAGCAGATACCAAGCCATCCGGTGGTCCCGGATTTTCCATTGCAGCAGGCAGGATATCAAAAGCAGCCCTGCTATCTCCGCTTCCCGAACGGGAAACCGGTCCATCGTAAGCCCGAACAGAGAAAAGGACCAAGGAACCCCGTAGCAGCAGCCTTCCGCGATGCAGCCGATCCGGGCGACGGCGTGGAACAAGGGAAGGGCGGGCGCAGAGGAGTAAAGAGCCGGCGCGCGGGGAACGCGCAGCGCGGACAGGGCGGCGACGAAAAAGAGGAGATAACTGAGCAGGCCGAAATAGAAGGTGTACCCGGCTGCAAAAAAACGCGTCCAGAAGGGCAAAGACCATACACTTGGGAACAGCAGCCAGTTGCCCAGGTTCGCGCATAGGGCGGCCGGGAAGAAGCACAAGCCGCCGCTGAGAACCACCCGGGTCTGCTGCTTTGCATCCAGGGAGGTATGGCGAAGGTTATGCGCAGTTAAAAGCACAGCGGCGACCATCCCCCCCGCTGCGAACAGAAGATAGGGGGAAACGCTTTGCCAGAAAGCCAAGAGAGACCTCCTTACTGAAAACAAAATCCACGGAAACTGACCAAGAGAAAGACGTTTCACGGCCGATGAAGCAAACATACGAGGCCGGAAATGCCCCCGACGGGCCGAAGCGTTCCTGCTGTACCGTCCGGTTTCGGCCAAAACGGTAAAACAGAAAATCCTAACCTATATTGTACCATTTTTCTGCCATTACGCAAGTAAAAAATCAGGGTGTTTCCCATCCGCGAAGAGGGAAGCCCTGTTCATCCGGGAAAAAATATGGTATACTACCTTTTAATTTTCACCGGACCGGCCGGTCCGGGATGGATATGGGCAGAGGCACTTTTTTCGGCCGGCCCAGCAAAATCGTTTGAAATTCGGGTTCTGGAGAAAGAAGCGCCCGCGTCTATTTCGTTTCAAGCTCAGACAGAAAGGCAGGGAAAGATCCGTGGAGCAAGCCCTTCCCAAATCCCGCATTCATCTGATTGATGAAATCCGGGGCTTTTGCATTTTAGCGATGATTTTCCACCACGCGGCGTACGACGTGGTGGAGGTGTTCGGCGACAAAAACGGCCTGCCCTTTTTGCAGTTCTGCGAGGCAGTGCGGCTGCCCTTCGTATTTGCCTTTATCCTAATTTCCGGGCTTGCTTGCCGCCTGTCCCATTCGAACGCCCTGCGCGGAGCAAAGCTTGCGGTCATCGCCCTGCTGCTGACGGCGTTTACCGCGATTTTTATGCCCGGACAGATCATCTTGTTCGGCATTCTGCATATGCTGGCGGCGGGAATGCTGCTTTTCGCCCTTATGCGGCCGGTTCTCGATAAATGTAAGCCTTGGGCGGGGATCGCCGTCTGCCTGCTCCTCTTTCTGCTGACCTATCGGATGCAGGAAGGGTTTGTGGGAATCCCTTATCTGCTGGAAATCCCCCTTCCCGAAAGCCTTACAAAGATGGAATGGCTCTTTCCCTTTGGCATCGTGGGCGAGCATTTTTATTCCGCCGACTATTTCCCCTTGTTCCCCTGGCTCTTTTTGTTCCTGCTGGGCTCCTTTATCGGGGTATGGGCCAAGGAAGGAAAGTTTCCCAAATGGATGTACCCCACCCGGGTGCCCTTCCTTTCCTTTGTGGGGAAATACACCCTCTGGGTCTACATCGCCCACCAACCGGTGGTGTACGGCATTCTCTATGTGTTTTACCAGTGGATTCTTCCGGCGATTTCGTAAAAGTGAGGTACCTGCATGGACATTCTGCAAACCCTATCCGAACAATTGCACATCAAACCCACCCAGGTCAAACGCGCCGTTGAGCTGATGGACGAGGGGAATACCATTCCCTTCATCGCCCGCTACCGCAAGGAGCAGACCGGGTCTTTGGACGACCAGACCCTGCGGGAGCTTTCCGAGCGCCTTGCCTACCTGCGCAGCCTGCAAAAGCGCAAGGAGGAGGTAGCTGCCTCCATTGAGGGGCAGGGAAAATGGAGCGAAGAACTGGCTGCCGCCCTGGAAAAAGCGGAGACCTTGGCAGAAGTGGACGACCTCTACCGGCCTTACCGGCCCAAACGGCGCACCCGCGCGTCGGTGGCCAAGGAAAAGGGGCTCGAACCCCTGGCTGAGCAGATTTTCGCCCAAGAGCGGCAGGGGGCGGATCCTGTAGTGCTGGCGGCTGCGTTTGTAGACGAGGAAAAGGGCGTGGCCGGCGCAGAGGAGGCGCTGCAAGGAGCGATGGACATCATCGCCGAGCGCATTTCCGACGACGCGGACCTTCGCAAACGGCTGCGTACGGTGCTGATGGCCCACGGCAGCCTTGCCTCTAAGGCCGCCAAGGAGGAAGACAGTGTCTATTCCATGTATTACGATTACAAGGAACCGCTTTCAAAAATCCCGGGCCACCGGGTGCTGGCCATCGACCGGGGGGAACGGGAAGAATTTTTGAAGGTGTCGGTGGAGTTTGAAACCAGCCGGGCTATGCAGATCATCGAGCGGGCCTTTGTCAAGGAAGGATCCCCTTGTACCGAGACGGTGCGGGCCGCGGCGGCGGACGGGTACGGCCGCTTGATTTTTCCCGCTTTGGAGCGGGAAGCGCGCAGCACTCTCACCGAGCGGGCCGCCGACGCGGCCATCCGGGTCTTCGCGGTCAATCTGCGGCAGCTGCTCATGCAGCCGCCGGTGCGGGGAAAGGTGGCTATGGGGCTAGACCCCGCCTACCGTACCGGCTGCAAGACGGCGGTGGTGGATGAAACCGGCCGGGTGCTGGACACAGCGGTGATCTATCCTACCCCGCCTCACAATAAGATCGAGGAAGCAAAGCGGGTGCTGACCCGGCTGATCGAGAAGCATGGGGTCCAGGTCATCGCCATCGGAAACGGCACTGCTTCGAGAGAGACCGAAGCCTTTGCCGCCGAGCTGATCCGGGAGCTTAACCGGGGGTTGTCCTACATGGTGGTCAGTGAGGCGGGCGCTTCGGTCTATTCCGCCTCCAAGCTAGCGGCCCAGGAGTTTCCCCAGTTCGACGTGTCCCTTCGAAGCGCCGTGTCCATCGCCAGACGGCTGCAGGACCCGCTGGCGGAGCTTGTGAAAATCGACCCGAAGGCCATCGGCGTGGGCCAGTACCAGCACGACATGCCCAAAGCGAAGCTGGACGAAGCCCTGTCCGGCGTGGTGGAAGCCTGCGTCAACTCCGTAGGGGTGGATTTGAACACCGCGTCCCCGTCGCTGTTGTCCTATGTAGCGGGCGTGAACGCCACGGTGGCCAAGAACATCGTCCTCTACCGGGAGGAAAACGGGGCTTTCACCCTGCGCTCCCAGCTGAAGAAGGTGCCGAAACTGGGGCCGAAGGCCTTCGAGCAGTGCGCGGGCTTCCTGCGGGTGATGGGCGGCAAGAACGTGCTGGATGAAACGGGCGTGCATCCAGAAAGCTACGAGGCGGCGAAGAAGCTATTAGAGCTTTGCGGGTATTCCCTGGCGGACGCGGCCAAAGGAGCGTTAACGGGGCTTTCCGGGAAGCTGGAGGAAATCGGGGAAGAGGCCGCCGCCGAACAAGTCGGCGTGGGCGTGCCCACTTTGCGCGACATCGTCCGGGAACTGCAAAAGCCCGGGCGGGACCCGCGCGACGAGCTGCCGCCTCCGCTCTTGCGCACCGATGTGCTGGAAATGAAGGACCTGAAAACAGGGATGGAGCTGACCGGCACGGTGCGAAACGTCATCGATTTCGGTGCTTTTGTGGACATCGGGGTACATCAGGACGGCCTGGTGCACATTTCCCAGATTGTAGACCGCTTTATCCGCCACCCTTCCGAGGTGCTCAAAGTCGGGGATATCGTCACGGTCTGGGTGCTGGGTGTGGACATGGCGAAAAAGCGCATTTCCCTGACCATGAAAAAGCCAAAGGACGCGCCGCAGTCTGAAACCGAGAGGCTGTGAGCATCCTGCACAAGGGAAGAGGGGAAGAAAGGGCCGATTCCCGTTTACTCTTTCTCCTTTTAAAAAGAAAGGGACTGTGGTACAATAAGAGTAGGCTTTTTTCGGCCCAAAGGGCCGGATGAACAACTTCGACTGAAAAAAGGAGCGATGCAGCAATGGCACTGGCAATGGAAATCCGTCAGCCGTCCAATTCCAAGGACGCGAAGCATTACGACACCGACCGTCTGCGTGAGGAATTTTTGATTGAGGAAATCTTTGTTCCCGGTGAAATCCGCCGGATTTACAGCCATATCGACCGGATTATCACCATGGGCTACACCCCCACGGACAAGCCTCTGGAGCTGGGTGAGGGTCTTAACACCATGACAAACCTTGGCACCGACTTTTTCCTGGAGCGCCGTGAGCTTGGCGTCATCAACATCGGCGGCAAGGGTGCGATCACCGCGGACGGCAAAAAGTACGTCCTCAATCCGAGAGACGGCCTGTATGTAGGCATGGGTGCAAAGGAAGTGGTGTTCGAGAGCGACGATAAGAACGCTCCGGCCAAGTTCTACACCCTCTCCGCCCCGGCGCACACCACCTATCCCACCGTGCACATCGACATCACCAAGGCCCGCAAGGTCCCCTGCGGCGACGTAGAGCACGCCAACAAGCGCGTCATCAACCAGTACATTCATCCGGAAGTCATGAAGAGCTGCCAGCTCACCATGGGCCTGACCCAGCTGGAAGAGGGCAGCGTGTGGAACACCATGCCCTGCCACACCCATGAGCGCCGCATGGAAGTGTACCTGTATCTGGACATTCCGGAGAATCAGGTGGTGTTCCATCTGATGGGCGAGCCCACCGAGCTGCGCACCATCGTCATGCGCAACGAGCAGGCGGTGATTTCTCCGAGCTGGTCCATCCATTCTGGTGTGGGCACCCATGCATATTCCTTCATCTGGGGTATGGTGGGCGAGAACCAGACCTTTGACGACATGGACCACTGCGACATGAACGCCATCAAATAAGGAAGAACCCTTCTGAGCGAACAAAGCCTCCGGGAACCATTGGTTCCCAGAGGCTTTTTGCTTCACGTGAGAAACTGGGCAGAAGAAAAGCGACGCGGCGCTGAGAACAGGTCGCCCCTGTTATAACAGTTCGCTGTCCGCTTTGGCCTTGAGGCGTGCCCACCGCCGGTCCACTTCCTCTTGGATGCTTTCCACCACCGGGGCGTACACGTCCTTTTTTAAGTGCTTGGTGCGCCCCATCATGGAAAGCCAGTCGATCACCGGGATTTTCTTGCCCTTCGCTTCCGGGTCGTAGCTCAATGCCGTCACCCCGTTTTCGATTTCGTAAAGCGGGAAATAACAGCAGTCCACCGCCGCGCCGATCACCTTGCGCTCCAGGTTGGGCCGGTCGCTCCAGTTTAAGGGGCAGGCGGACAGGGCCTTGAGATAGACCATGCCGTATTCGTCGGCGTACTTCTGCGCCTTGGCCGCTTTTTTGATAAAGTCGGCGGGGTTCGATTCCGCCACCGTGGCCACATAGGGGATGTTGGTGGCGGCCATGATTTGCGGCGTGTCCTTGTGGAAGAACGGTTTGCCGTACTGGTATTTGCCCACATGGGAGGTGGAGCTTTTGGCCCCCTTGGGGGTGGAGTAGGAAAGCTGATAGCCGGTGTTCATATACCCGCCGTTGTCGTATTCCATCAAAATCAGGTTGCTGCCCCGCAGGGCCGTGCCGATGGCCGAGCCCATGCCGATGTCCATACCCCCGTCGCCGCTGATCATGAGAAAGGTGATCTTGCCCTTGGGCATTTCTCCGCGCTTTTGCCGCTGGTGGAACATTTCCACCAGCCCCGACAGGGTAGCGGCCCCGTTCTGGAAAAGATTGTGCACATAGGGGACCTTGAAGGAGGTTTTCGGATAGGCGGTGGTCACCACCATGCCACACCCGGTCTGGAACAAAAGCACCACGTTTCCTTCGATGCCCCGCAGAAGAAGGTTTACGTTGACCGGAATGCCGCAGCCGGGGCAGGCCCCGTGCCCGGGCGCTAGGCGCTTGGGCATCCGGGTGGACTCGCTTACAAGCCCGCCCTTGACCACCATTTTCCCGGTCTCCTCGTTTCGCTCGCACCGGGTCAGTCCCAAAGAAGCGTCCTTTTCGGTGACGGGGTGAAAATAGGGCTTGACTTTAAGGCTTTCGTCGCCTGGATAGATGTTCAGATAGCCGAAGGCGGGGGCGTCCTGGGAGAACCCTGCGTCCAGCAGCTCCTTGGCGTCCTCCATATAAAAGTCCCGTCCGCCCAGGCCGTAGATGCGGCTTAACACCCGCGCCGTGCTCCCGGCCGACTGTAAGGCCGCTTTGAGCTCTAAAGTCAGGTTGCCGCCGCCGGCGCCGTAGCTGTCCTGCCGGTCGCCCACCACGACGGTTTTGGCGTTTCGGCACAGCGCGGCAAGCTCTTTTGCCGGAAAGGGACGCAGGACATGGGTGGTGACGACGCCGCAGGCTTTCCCTTCCTTGCGGTAGTCGTCCACCGCTTCCTTGGCAGTGTGGAAGCTGGAGCCTAGCAGCACCAGCAGCACATCGGCATCCTCTGCTTTGTAAGCGTCGGTGTCCCCGTATTCCCGGCCGGTCAGTTCCCCAAACTCGTCAAACACCTGCCCGATGACGTCCCGCGCTTCCTCCATGGCCTCATGAAGCTGGAACTTGTTGTTCATCAGATCCGGCTCGTTCATATAAGAACCGATGGACACCGGATGCTCCGGGTCCAGAGCCGTGTAGGCCGGGTGGTATTCGCCCAAAAAGCGTTGCACGTCGCTGTCCTTCTGGAACACTTCGCACCGGCGCTTCTGGTGGGAGGTAAAGAACCCGTCAAAGGCCACGATCACCGGCAGCTTTACCGCTTCGGCGATTTTCAGCGCGCACAGGTTAAAGTCGTACACCGCCTGAGGGGAGTTGGCGAAGAGAATGATCCAGCCGGTGTTTAAGGCGTACATGATGTCGCTGTGGTCCCCTTTGATGTCCAAGGGGCCGGACACCGTGCGGCAGGCCACGTTTAATACCATCGGGAACCGGGTTCCCGACTGGACCGGCAGCTGCTCCAAGGCGTAGAGCAGGCCGTTTGCACTGGTGGCGTTGAACACCCGGCCCCCGCCGGTGGACGCGCCGTAGCAGATGCCCGCCGCGGAATGCTCCCCTTCCGCCGCCAGCAGGGAAATGTCGTGGGCCCCTTCCGACTTTAATAGGTCCAGATGCTCGGCAATCTGGGTGGAAGGGGTGATGGGATAGTAGCCCATCACATGGTAATTGATCTGTTTGGCGGCGTAGGCCGCCAGCTCGTTTCCGCTCTCAAAGAGCACGCTTTGTTCCACTCTCATACCAAACCTCCGTCCACTCGTTTTTCGTCCAGATACGCCTCGCTGGTAATCCAGGAGTTGGGCCCCGCCGCCTCAAAGTCGATGTGCTCGGCGATCAGATCCTTGTTGCGCACGAAATACTTCTTCTCCGGGTGCTCCCGCTCCTTGCCCGCCACCAGGGCGCCTGTGGGACAGACCGCCACGCACCGCAAGCAACCCTTGCAGTGGTGGTAGTCGAGCCCCGTGTTCACCATGGCCTTGCGGCCCTTGTACTCGCCTTCCTTAAACTGGAACACCATGTCCGGGCAGGTGGTGTCGCACAAGCCGCAATTGATGCACTTTTCCGGCAGAAAGAGGGGAATATATCCCTCCCGGCTGGCGGACAGGTCGTTGGACACGGTGCTGCCGATGTGGGGATTCACTCCGCCGATGGGCGCGTTTTCATAGCCCCAGCGGGTGCGGGCCTCCCTGTAGGGGACTTCGTTGAACTTGCCGTCCGGCTCAAACCGTTTGCTGACGACTTCGTGATAACCCCGCTTGACCCCTTCCAGGTTGGCAGAGAGCAAATCGGGGTACTTTTTGCCCACCGTGTCCTCCACCAACTTGAGAACCGGCTCTAAGGGAATGAAGCCCGAGGCCTTCGCCAGAGCGCCCAGCATCACCATGTTGATGCGGGTCTTGCTTTCCATGGCGATGGTCTGCCCGTCGACGCAGAAAAGCTCCCCGGCCGCCAGCTTCAGCTGCTCGCGCGCTTCATCCGGGGAAAGGCCGGTGTTGATGACCACCTTGGCGCGTTCGTCCACCCCGGCGGTCACCGGGTGCTTGCCCGCCATGGCCTCGTGAAAAAGGCCCAGCAGGTGGGGCGTTTCCACAGGGCTGTTGATGCGCAGGTCCTTGTCCGGTGCGCACCAGCGGATATACGCTTTGACCGGGGAACCCCGCTTTTCCGAGCCGTAGCTGGAAAAGCTGGCGGAATTGAGCCCCAGGTAAATGGCTCCCAGCTCGCCTAACAGCTTGCCGCACAAGTTGGCCCCTAAGCCCCCGATGCTTTCCAGGCGTATTTCATAATAGCCGGCGTCATTTTGAACCGGCAGCTTGATCGCTTCCATCATGCGAAAAACCTCCCTTTCCCCGGGGCGTAAAAGGTCCCCGCGTACACGGCGGACTCGCCCAGCAGCTGCTCGATGCGAAGCAGGCGGTTATACTTGCAGACCCGGTCGGTGCGCGCTGGCGCGCCGGTTTTGATCTGCCCGGCGTTTAACGCCACCGCCAGGTCGGCGATGGAGGTGTCCTCCGTTTCGCCCGAGCGGTGGGAGAGGATGGCGCCGTAGCCGTTTCGCTTGGCAAGGCGTACGGCTTCCATAGTTTGAGACAGGGTTCCAATCTGGTTGGGCTTGACTAAAATGGCGTTGGCGCTTTGCCCGTCGATTCCCTTTTGCAGCCGCTTGGGGTTGGTCACAAACAGGTCGTCTCCCACGATCTGCACCGTTTTGCCCAGCCGCCGGGTGATCTGAGAAAACCCGTCGAAATCCTCTTCGGAGAGCGGGTCCTCGATGGAGAGGATGGGGTAGAGGCCGCACAGGCGCTCAAAATAGTCCATCAGCGCCGCCTTTGAAATGGATTCCCCTTTTTTCGGGAACCGGTAGCCGTCTTTTTCGAACCACTCGCTGGCCGCCGCGTCCATGGCGATGCCGATGTCCTGCCCCGGCCGGTAGCCCGCCTTTTCGATGGCTTCCACCAAAAGCTTCAGGGCGGTTTCGTCGCTGTCCAAATTGGGTGCAAAGCCCCCTTCGTCTCCAACGGTGGTGGAAAGCCCCCGTTCCTTTAAGGTTTTGCCCAGCTGCACGTAGGTTTCCACTCCCATCTGCATAGCCTGCCGGAAGCTTTTCGCGCCCACGGGCATAATCATGAACTCCTGAATGTCCACGTTGTTGCTGGCATGAGCCCCGCCGTTTAAAATGTTCATCATGGGGACCGGCAGGGTTACGCCGTTTACGCCGCCCAAATACCGGTAGAATTCCAGCCCTTTTGCCTTAGCCGCCGCCTTCGCGCAGGCTAAAGATACCGCCAGAATGGCGTTGGCTCCCAGGGCGGACTTGTTTTCCGTGCCGTCGGCCACCTGCATGGCCTTGTCCACCCCGAAGGGGCAGCAAGCGGGCTTTCCTTTGAGGGCGTCGTTTAACAGGGTGTTGACGTTGTTGACCGCTTTGTATACCCCTTTGCCGCTGAACTCCTTTTCGCAGTCGCGCAGCTCGCAGGCCTCAAACATGCCCGTGGACGCACCGGAAGGGACACTTGCCGCAGCACAGGTGCCGTCGGACAGGGTGACGCATGCCTCCACCGTAGGCGTGCCGCGGGAATCAAAAATCTGCCGGCCGCAGACCTTTTGGATGGTAAGAGAATCCATGTTATCACGCTCTTTTCCTCATTTGTTACCGTTATTTTGGGACAAAAAGAGGAATTTTATGTGTCCCACTTTTTGATTGGCCCCATAAAGTCGACAAAAAGCCGTCCGGCCCCTGAAAAGGCCTGGCAGCGGCATTTTTCATAAAAATCGAAGCGGCGGTAATAGGAGCGTGCCGGATCCTGTTTGCACATGTGCGGCAGGCGGCATTCCCTGTGAATATCCGTCTGCAGCAAGACGTCCGGACAGCGTTTGGGTACATATCCCATTCCCTGAGGACATATTTGTGTCTTCTCTCTCATATGGGTATGGATGAAACGGGTATTTCCTTCTAACACTGCGAGAAATCAAACCTATGTGACAAAATCACATGGGTATTACACCGATGACACCCGCAAGAATAGGCGGGAAAGGAGGGAAAGAAACGGAGGGCTGTTTTGGAAATACCTAGCGGGATGAGAACCATAAAACCAAAAATAATCTAAGAAAACTGGAAATTCAATTATGAAGCTTTTTCGACAGATTTATTGACAAATTGTGTACGCCCATGATAAAATAACTTCAAACATTATCGCATAAATGCAATAAAGGAGAAATGAAGCATGGAAATGGATATTGGGAAAAAGTATTCCATCGCAGCGTTGGTCTGCGGCATTTTGGGCATTGTGGGTTCGTTTATTCCGATCGTTACTTATTTTACCTTCATTTTGGCAATCCTCGGCATTGTCTTCGGCGTAAAGGGCCGTAAGCTAGCGGAACCCGGCAGCACCGGCCTTGCGACTGCCGGTTTCGTGCTTGGCATCATTGGTACCGCCATCGGCGCCATCGGCGTGATCTGCGCCCTGTGCGCGATTGGTTCTCTGGGCATTCTCGGTGCATACGGCGCGCTTTCCTGACCTGTAAGCAAAGACGTATCGGTACCATGCGCTCATAGGAGCGCATGGTACTTTCTTTTTTTCTTTGTCAAATAAAGGAGAGAATTATGTTCCCCACCTTTGAGCTCTTTGGAAAAACCATCGGAACTTATATGGTCACTGCTTTGCTGGGCGTTTTCGCCGCGGGGATTTTTTCCTGCCGGGCGGCGAAAAAACGAGGCTATGACGAAAACGATATGATTGTTCTGCTGCTGGTATCCTGCATCGGCGTGCTGCTGGGCAGCCACATTCTTTTCGCGCTGACCAACTGGAACGCCCTGCTGGTGTTCTTTACCCATCTTCCAGAGATTATCGCAGCCGGTGAACTGGTGGACAGCTTTCTGGCGGTCTTCGGCGGTTCGGTGTTTTACGGCGGGCTGCTGGGCGGTATGGCAGCGGGCTTTCTTTACGCGCGCTGCGGCAAAAAAAAGCTGGACCTTGCTGCCTATACCGACATGGTCGCCCCTGCGGTGCCATTGTTTCACATGTTCGGCCGCATCGGCTGCTTCTTGGGCGGCTGCTGTTACGGAGTGGAAAGCGACTTTGGGTTTGTTTTCGAGCACAGCCTGGTAGAAGCGGCCAACGGCGTGCGCCGGTTCCCGGTCCAGCTGGTGGAGGCGGGATTCAACCTGCTGCTGTTTGCGGCGCTGGCCTGGCTTTTGAAAAAGGGAGTTTGCAAGGGAAAGCTGTTTCTTTTGTACCTGCTTGCCTATTCTGTCATCCGGTTTGTACTGGAGTTCTGGCGGGGGGACGCTTACCGGGGGTTCCTGTTTGGGGTGTCTACTTCCCAATTGATCAGCATCTTCCTCTTTGCTGCGGCGGGATGTATCCTGCTTTGGCAGGGACTGCACTCGAGAAGACGGGTGCAGCCGGCGGCGCAAGGGTAAAACCCAAAGCCTGCAATGCATTAAAAAAGGCCCCCGCGGGGGCCTTTTTCTTGTGTCAGGAAAGCATGCCGTCCAATGGCAGGAGAGAAGTCGGGCCGTCTCCCGGAAAACCGCATATGCTTCCATCGCTTTTGCGTTTCCCATGATTCAGCCGGTTTCGGCCATACAGAAAAATACAAAAAAATAGACATTTTTCATGCGGTACGGTATAATGCAACAAGATGGAGAAGAAAGGGAGGGATTCTTTTGTCACAAAACCGCCTATGCAAACGGTATAGCAACGTCATTTTCACCGCCGCCATCCTGCTTTCGGTGGGTGTAATGGTGTCGCTTTGCTTCAATAACAGCGTTTGGTTTGACGAGGCTTATTCCACCTTTATGGCCCGCCAGAGCTATTGGGGAATCATTGAGCAGAACCTGACCGATGTACATCCGCCGCTTTATTATTTTGTTCTCAAGCTGGTCACCAGTGTCTTCGGGTATAACCTGCTTGTCATGAAGCTGGTGTCTGTCGCCGGGGTAACGGCGACGATGGTGCTGGGCGCCACTCTGGTCCGGCGTCGGTTCGGGGACCGGGCGGGCCTTTTGTTTATCCTGCTTTTGCTGTGCGGACCGTGTATGCTGTCCGAATGTGCGGCGATGGTGCGCATGTATTCCTGGGCCATGTTTTTTGTCACGGCCAGCGGGCTGCTTGCCTATGAAATTTACGAGGCCCCGACGAAGGCGAAGTGGATTTTCTTTGTTCTTGCCAGCGTCGCGGGGATGTATACCCACACCTATGCCCTGATCGCCATTGGATTCGTGTACCTGTTTTTGCTGATCGCCATGATCCGCAACCGAAAGGGCCGGCTGCGGGGATGGATTTTGTGCGCGGCGGCTACCTTTGTACTGTACGCCCCGTGGTTTTTCGTGCTGCTGCGGCAGGTGGGCATGGTCAGCGGGAACTACTGGATCGCACCTCTCTCTCTTTCCTCCTTTGCGGAGTATGCGAAATTCCTATTTCTGCCGGGCAAACTCTCGGGCAACCCGGCGGCCGTAAAGGTTTTGGCAATCGCGGCCATGGCCGGCCTTGCGCTGGCTGCGGTTTTGTTTGCGGTATGGTGCGTGCGGGGCGCCTTTTGGAAGAAAAGAAAGAGGGACTGGGCGGCCCTTCTTGCGCTGGGCGTGTTTTTGCTGCCGGCGGTTCTGGGCATTGGGTTCTCGCTTGCAGTGCGCCCGGTGTTTATCGCCCGCTACCTGCTCCCGGGGATCGGGCTGTTTTGGCTGTTTTTCGCCATTGAGGCTTCGCGTCTCAAGAAAGGCTGGCTGGCGGCGTTTCTCTGCTGCGTGCTGCTGAGCGGAGGGTTAAGCTACAACCAGACCTTCCAGGAGGAATATTTCACGAAAACAGACGAGGCTGTTTCCTATCTGAAGGAAGAGGTCGGGGAAGAGGACGTGTTTCTTACGAACCTTTTGCAGCTGGGCGAGCAGGGCGGCCCTCTGGCTTACTATTTCCCGGAGCAGGAAAGCTGGTGCTACCAGAACGGGGAGTTTTTTAAGCATTATACCAACGGCGGCGGCACCGACGTGGTGGTTTCGGAGGATCAGGTGGAAGGGGTAAACGGAACTTTCTGGTATCTGTGCGATCCGAAAAAGGAGCCCGAAACGGCGTGGTTTACCGACCGGGGCTATACCGTCACCAAAGAGAAAAGCACCGGCATCGACCTGTATTCCTTCGACGTGTACCGCATTGTGAAAGAATAAAGGCGATTTTTGAGGCGATCGTCCATTGACAGGGGGATTCGCCGCCGGTATAATAAAACGGAAATGAGAATAGCGGCAGTGTGCAATAATTGCGCTGCCGCTTCTTGCTGCATGTATGCGCCGTTACGGACACACGGCAATATGAAAAACACAGGAGGAGAAGACTTATGAAGCTTGTCTACGATCGGGAAGCGCTTTTGGCCTGCATCGACGCGGTGGTGCGCAAAACCATGACCATGGACCTGACCTGGGACTGGTCCTGCGGAGTGGCCTATTACGGCGTCAGCGAGGCCTACCGGACCACGGGAAAGGAAGAATACCTGGACATGCTCAAAGCCTGGACCGAGGAATACATCGAGCTGGGCCTTCCGGTCTTTACGGTGAACACCTGCGCCATGGGCCACGCCATGCTGACGCTTTACGAGGCCACCGGTGACGAAAAGTACTGGAAGATCGTCGAGCAGCAGGTGGATTACCTGGAAAACCACGCCCTGCGTTTTGGAGATCACGTGCTTCAGCACACCGTCTCCGCCCAGAACGACTTCCCCGAGCAGGCCTGGGCGGATACCCTGTTCATGGCGGCCTTCGTGCTTTTGCGGGTGGGTATTCTCAAGAAGGACGCCGCGCTCATTGACGACGCCCTTAACCAGTATTACTGGCACATCCAGTACCTCCAAGATCCCAAAACCAGCCTGTGGTACCATGGGTACAACAACATCAACAAGGATCATATGTCCGGGTTCTATTGGGGCCGTGCCAACGCCTGGGCGGCGTATACCATGTCCCAGGTCAAGGCGCGCCTGCCTGAGCCTTATCTGTACCCGGCTTATCTGGAGTTGGACAATGCGCTACGCGATCAGCTGGCGGCTCTCAAGCTCTTGCAGACGGAGGACGGCCTGTGGCGCACCATTTTAGACGACCCAGAGTCCTATGAGGAGGTTTCCGCCAGCTGCGGCATCGCCGCCGCCATGGTGGTCAACGACAATCCTCTGCACACCAAGTATGTTCAGCGCGCCCTGGACGGGGTGCTCAAGAACATCACCGAGGACGGGCGGGTGTGCAACGTGTCCGGCGGCACAGCCGTCATGAAGGACCGGGACGGGTACCGCAACGTGCCCAAAAAGTGGATGCAGGGCTGGGGCCAGGGCCTGGCGCTTGCTTTCCTGACAGCGGTGCTGGAGGCGGATACCAAGGAGAGCCGCGCCCTGTAAGCGACGGCTGCGTTTGTGTGTTGAATCGGCGGGGTTTTTAGAAAGCCCCGCCTTTTTCATTCTGAGGCGAAGGAGCGACGTGTATGAAGCAGCTGATCCATCCGGAGGACCCTGCGAAAATGAATTGGATCGAAGGAAATACCCCATGGGGAACGGTAAAATGCCCGGATGGCCTTTCCTGTACTTACGAATCCGAGAAGAAGGGGGATGCGGTCTTCGAGCGGTTTACCTTTCGCAATGAAACCGATCACGACCTGTTTACTGCCCTCACCGATGTGGCCGTCTATACCCCCTTCAACGACAACTACGAGGAAGCAGCCGTGTGCATGGAACAACGCTGCCACACCCATATTTGGTGCGCAGACGAGGTCAGCTATGTGATGGCCCTGCGTATGGGCGGGAAAGGCCCCCATCTGGGCCTGATGCTGACAAGGGGTTCTCTGGGCGGCTACAGCGTGGAGCGGGACCTGACCAAAAGCAGCAACGACCGGGGGGATTTTCTCCTTCACCCCACGCCGTTTGCCCTGGCCCCGGGGGAGAGCATGGTTCTCGAATGGGTGCTTTTCTGGCACGAGGGAAAGGCGGACTTCTATGAGAAGTGCAGGCGATTTCCCAGCTACATCGGCGTTTCTATGGAACGGGCGGTATATTTTGCAGGCGAACCGGTGCGTTTTGCGGTTGAGCCCGCGGTTTGCTGTACAAAGGAGAACCTGTCGATTACCCGAAACGGCCGGCCGGTACCCTTTCGGATGGAGGGAAACCGGGCGATGGTGGAGGAACCGGCCGGGGAACCTGGGGAATGGGAGTACCACATCACCGCAAACGGCGTCGCTACCCGGTGCAGCGTCCTGGTGCTGCCCGCCTTCGAGGAGCTGCTATGGGCTAGGTGCCGCTTTCTTGTTAATAAGCAGCAGTACCGCCGGGAGGGAAGCCGCTTGGACGGCGCCTTCCTTATCTACGACAACGAGGAACATTGCCTTCATTACGATCCCGGCTACGACCACAATGGGGGCCGGGAACGGGTGTGCATGGGGATTTTGCTGGCTGCCTTTTTGCAGCGGCATGAGGACCGGCAGATGGAGGAAAGCCTGGAGCGGTATCTGGCTTATGTCTACCGGGAGCTTTACGACGCGGATACCGGCGAAGTGTTCAACGACGCCGGGCGGGATAACCACTATTTCCGCCTTTATAACTACCCCTGGATGGCTCTGTTTTTCCTGGAGGTATATGGGCTCAAAGGACAGCGCCGGTACCTGAAAGACGCGGTAAGGATTCTCAGAGCCTTTTATGAAAAAGGCGGAAAAGCGTTCTACGCCATCGAAGTGCCGGTCGGGCAGACCCTTCGCTGCCTGAAACGGGAGGGGATGGAGGAGGAGTACCGGGAGCTTCTGGCCCGCTTTCGGGAGCATGCGGCCTTTTTGATGGAGCGGGGAACCGACTATCCTGCCCACGAGGTGAATTATGAGCAGAGCATCGTGGCCCCTGCTGCGAATCTGCTCTTTGAGCTCTGCGAAGTCACGGGTGATATGAACTATTTCATGGCTGCCAAGCGGCAGCTCGCGGTATTGGAGCTCTTTAACGGCCGCCAGCCCGACTATCACCTGTTCGAGACGGCCATCCGCCATTGGGATGGGTACTGGTTTGGAAAGAACCGGATGTACGGAGATACCTTCCCCCATTACTGGAGCTATCTGACCGGCAAAGCGTATGCCCACTACGCGTCGGCCAGCGGGGAAAAGGACTATGAGGAAAAAGCGGAGGCATCCTTCAGGGGTGTGCTCAGCCTCATTTCTTCCGACGGCAGCGCCTCCTGCGCCATGGTGTACCCGGTCACGGTCAACGGGCAAAAGAGCGTCGGGTACGACCCCTGGGCCAACGACCAGGACTGGGGGCTCTATGCCATGCTGCGCCGCCGGCGGACAAAGAAAATCTAAACAAGCGTTCGGCAGCCCGATGGCGCCGCTGTACAGAAAAGCCTTCCGGTCACGGTTTTATCACCGCGCCGGAGGGCTTCTCTGCATTCCAGGCGTTGCGCATGGACAGGGCTTTTATGCGAAAAAAATAGGGAGATTTCATGGAATTATCGTCTTTCAATACCAGACTTTTTTGTGTATACTAAAAGAAATTCGGCAGGCGTAACAAAAGCGAAGCGTTTGGCTGCGGCGTCAAACGCATTTGGCCGCCCGGTGAGAAACACCTGAACCGGCCCCTGTCGTGAAATGAAAAAGCGGAAGGGGCAGTTGGGGGGAATATGAGTATTTTTAAGGAGAACGCGTGTCTGGCGGCCTATTTTTCCAGAGCGGGGGATCATTACATTGGAGAAAAATTTGTGGACCTGCCGGCGGGTAATACCGAAACGGTGGCAAAGTGGATTGGCGGTTACACGGGGGCGCGCGAGTTTCGCATAGAGCCGGTAACGCCCTATCCGATTGACCTGCGAAAGACGGCTTATATGGCCCAGCGGGAGCTGTACGCGGACGCCAGGCCCAAGCTTGCCGGGCATCTAGATCACATGGGGGAATACGCCGTTGTGTTCCTTGGCTTTCCGATCTGGTGGGAGAGTCTTCCCATGCCGGCGGTTTCCTTCTTGGAACGCTACGACTTTTCAAACAAAACCTTGATCCCCTTCTGTACCCACGAGGGCTCCGGCTTCGGCCAAAGCGAACATATCATTCGGATTCACTGCCCTGAGGCGAAGCTGCTGCCGGGCTTGGCGGTTCACGCAAGCGAGGTGCAGACGGCGCAGGACCAGGTGCTGCGCTGGCTGAAAGAGACCGAGGGCCTTCTTTAAAAACCATCGCCTAGGCAGAGAGAAAACGAGGAAGCAAACTTGCCGCAAGCAGAACAAGACATAAAGTACCGCCGAGAGTTTGCCGGCGTGGCGGACGGCGGCTGCATCGCGCGAAGGGAGAAGCGGCAATCGCCCGGTATAGAACATGGAAAAAACCATCCCGGCATATGGAATACTCTTGAACCTTTTTATTGAAATACAAAAAGAATTGTGATATTCTAGAAATAATAGGGAGGGGATTTTGTGAAAAAGAAGAAAATTTTAGCTTGGGTTTTGACGATAGTGCTTCTCGGCTGCTTGGGAATGATCACGCCCGCGCAGGCAAGTGAAGACGCAGGCAATGCCGAAGGTTACGAGTTACGAGTGAATTTTGGAACCATGGAGGACGCTTGGGTGGGGGACCGTATCCGGATATCTGCATATTATAACAACCAATCCATTGGCTCATGGGATGGGAAGGGCCATCATGTAGGCTTTGAAGTATTAAAAGGGGCTTCCCTTGTGGAATGCGAGTTGGGTTATTATCGTGATGGTGTTGACATTCAATGCTTAAATACCGGTGAGGCTATCATACGCGTGTTTGTCCGGGAGGAGGGAAACGGCCCGGCGGTTTATTCAAAGGAGTTTTCCATTTCCATCCGCCAAAAGCCGGAAAACGACAGCGGCTATTATATCGAGGCTCGTGATATGGAAGAGACTTGGTTTTCCGACCTATGGGTGGGGGATGCATTCCGATTTTGGATGTATACAGAGCATTATAGATATATGCGCTCGAATGAAAATGGGAAGGACGAGCCAAACCTCTCCTATGAAACGGTAAGCGGTGACGGAAGCATCTATGAGATTTCCGGGCAGTATATTCATTTTATCAAGCCAGGAGATGTCCGGGTAAAAATTACCTGCAGCATTCCGAACACCCCGGAAAAAATTTATGACTTTCATGTGAGCGAGAAGCCAGCGGAGGCGGAAATGGAAGTGGTTCCGGTCATGTCACTGCCGCTTAAGCTTGGCCCGATTGACAAAGCATTTCCATTAAGAGACCACGAAATACCAAGTGTTGGCATAATTGCACTGGTTAAAAATGTGAATTATGGAAATAGTACTGGCCATTTGACGGTAGAAGGTTTTGATATGGATTCAAGTTGGGTCGAAAGTTATGTAGAAGAAACACATCGAGAGTTCTTTCTTCCGGCTCATGAAGGCGGTTCCAGGCCGGCATTGGTCCGTAATCATGTTATGTATTTGGGAACGATAAACGGTGCTCTGAATATGTTGGAATTTGCCAAGCGGCCGGGAACCCTGCCCTATCAGTATTACATTGAGGTTGACGGGAAAAAGGTAGCGGATTTCCCCGCCATCACCATTGAAGAACCGGTCATTACCAATAACCTTCCAGATCAAGTATTCGCCGGGCAGTCCTTGTCCTTTTCCACTGCGCTGACCAACACGTATTATGAAAATGAAAAGGTTGACGAGCTGCTTAAGCAGGGGGGCTATGATTATTACCATCACGTCGGGTTCCGGCCCAAGGTGGAGGTGCTGGAAGGCAATGTCCTGCAAAGCAATCAGGACTATACCAATACCTTAACCTCGTCGGAAACCCTTACCTTCCCTTCTCCCGGCAGGGTGCAGCTGAAAATTACCTATGAGAGCATCCATTCCACGGTAAATGAAGGAATGAACCGGATGTGTGAAGAGGAAGGCTGCTACGACAACATCTACAGCCCCAGCACGATCGTGACGTTCGACGTCCAGGAAGCGCCGCCGGCGGTGACCGCGTCGGTTGACAAAACCCTGTACGCGCCCAATGAGACCATCACCGCTTCCATTACGACTCCCGGCACGGTCGAGAAGGCGTATTTCGTCAGCGAGACGGGGGCCGGAATCGCTTCCGCCCGTAACGCGGTGAAAAATCCGGACGGGACCATCACCTGGTCTCATGTCTTTTCCCTGGCGTCCATCGGAAACCGGAGCCTGCGCGTCTATACCGACGGAGCGGATACTGGGGTGTCCGTGTCTTTTGCCATCCGCCGCCCTACGACGCCTTCTTTGTACGGCGCTTCCATTGCGCCCAGTGCCAAGGTGCAGGAGAATTTTACCGCCGTCATTCAGACCTCGGTCCAAGTGAATAAAGTGCGCTTATTCAATGAAAACGGGATTGGCCTGGCGCCTGCCTCCTGTACCTATTCCGATCAGGACGGCGTGCGTACCTGGACCTATGTTACGAATGTAGGGACTCCGGGCAAACGGAACTTGACGGTAAAGGTCAGCGATGGAAGCAACAACTGGATTGCGGATACACGCCATCTTGAAATCTGGATTAACCGGTAACGCAGAAGTAAAAGCGAGTGCCGGCATAAGGGAAATTTTCCTTCGTTTTGGCACAGAGGCCCTCCCGCATAAGACCGCGCGGATCATGAAATCCGCAAGCTGAGAAACGGCACGAGCTTTCGGTGAGCAATCACCCAAGCCCGTGCCGTTTGCATTGCAAGGAAAAAAGCGTTTGTCGTGTTCCAAACCTATTTTTCTACCGGCCCGTATCGGCCCGTATAACGTTCTTTGGCCTTTTTCGTATAGCGCCGGACAAAATCGGTCTTCGCGTCGGTATAGCCGTCGCGGTCGTGCTCGTACCGCTTCCATAAATGTAACTTCAGGCGTTCGTACTGCCGGGCGACCCCCGGATTTTCGATGAGATAATCCCGAAAATACAGCTCGTCGTTATCACCTGCAATGCGCACATGCAGATGAAAGACCCGTTGGGCAAACCCGTTTACGGTATAGCCTTTGTTATAGGAAATCCGGCCCTCGCTTCGGGACATACACAAGTATCCGCCGCAAGTAAGCCGCTTGTCCAGGTCAGCCCAGTCGCAGTCTGGAGTTGTTTCCACCAATATGTCCACAATCGGTTTGGCCCAGATGGTCTTTACGGCGGTACTACCGATGTGGCTAATTCGTACCACCGGCATACCGGAAAAGGCCGCCAGCAGAGAGGCCTCTTCTTCCCGGTACCATTTTGCCCAATGGGCTTGGTGGCAGGTAAGCACAATCGGGAATCGCTGCCAAAGCTCCTCCTTGGTCATCTCGGTTAGCTTCTTAGTCATGAACCCTGCCTCCTGTTTTACGAGGGTTTTTTGCCGCCATTGCCGCCCAAAAATTGGCCATGGTTTGTTATTTCAGGTCCAGATACGAAAGGATCTCGGCGGCGTTGATGTCGGGCTTTGCTTTGGGGATCACGTGTTCGATGGTTCCGTTCTCGTCGATCACATAGGTGGTACGAACCACGCCCATACTTACCTTGCCGTAGAGTTTCTTTTCCTGCCATACGTCGTAGGCCTGGATGGCGGTGAGCGAAGGATCGGAGAGGAGCAGGAAAGGGAGCTGGTGCTTCTGGGCGAACTTCTGGTGGGACGCGGTGCTGTCCTTGCTCACGCCGATGACCGCCACTCCGCCTTGTAAAAACGCGTCGTAGGCATCGGCAAAGGCACAGGCCTGCCGGGTGCAGCCTGGAGTATTGTCCCGCGGATAGAAATAGAGCACCACTTTCTTTCCGCGAAAATCGGAAAGAGAGACTAGATTGCCATCCTTGTCGGGCAGGGTAAAGTCAGGGGCTTTGCAACCGGGATGAAGCATGATCGGTTCCTCCTTTTACATAAACATAGTGGTCATCGCTGGAATGACGCGCCGAGAACGTATACCCCAGACGGTCAAAAAGCGGCAGGTCCTTGGGATCGGTCAGGTTTGTTTCCGCCAGCCAGCGAACCATTTCTCCCCGGGCCATTTTGCACAGGGTTCCTTTTTCCACGATTTTTCCGCCCTTTTCCTCGCCGAAGGTACAGGTAAGGACACGCACCGATTTTGGCAGGTGAGGCAGCACGGCTTTGCTGTACTCCTTGGAGGCCAGGTTTAAGAGCAGGCCAGTTTCGGCGCAAAGCTGTCTCGCGAGCTTGTCTCCCCAAAATGCATAAAGGTTTTTGCAATCTCCGACCGGCAGCTTTGCCTGCATTTCCAGCCGGTAAGGCGTTACTCCGTCAAAAGGGCGCAGCAGCCCGTAAAACCCCGACAGGATGCGCAGGTGTTCCTGAATGTAGGCAAACTGGCCGGTTTCAAACACCTGCGGCGCCATGTACTGGTATTGGATCCCTACATAGGACAGAATGGCGGGAGTCAGATTGTGCTCCAGGTCCATCGTTTCAAGCCTCCGATATTGAAGCAAGGCGATGGCGTCGTTGCAGTTCCACAGCGATTTGAGTCCGGCGTAGTCCATGTCCCTTAGTCGCCGCAGCAGTGCGCTTGCTTGCGGCAAAAAGAAAGGCAGACTTTCACAGGGCATACCGTCCGTATCAACGCGCATGTTCTTTGCAGGAGAAAGGAGAATTCTCAAGGGTTCACCATCCTTCGGATCGGGTGTTTTTCTCGGTGTTGAGAAATCTATCATAGCATATTTTATCAGAAAGAAAAACCGCCTAAGACGGTTTTGGCGTTTTTGACCGAATGTCAGGATGCGCCCAGCTTTTTGGAAAAGTCCGCCATGGCGTTGGAAATTTGGATCTGTTGAGGACATACCGCTTCACAGCTTCTGCATCCGATACAGGCGCTTGGCTGCTTTTCCGGCGGCAGGGCGGACAGCGCCATAGGCGCGAGAAAACCGCCCTCGGTAAAGCGGTGTTCGTTATAAAGGGCGAGCAGAGAAGGAATATCCAACCCTTGCGGGCAGTGACTTACACAGTAGCGGCATGCGGTGCAGGGAAGCACGCGCTTTTTGACCATGCCGCCGGCAATGTCCAGCAGAACCTCCCATTCCCGCCGGGTGAGCGGCCTTTCGGTTTCAAAGGTGCAGATGTTGTCCTTAAGCTGTGCAAAGCTGGACATACCGGATAAAATTACCGTTACGCTTGGGATGGACTGCAAAAACCGAAACGCCCACGCCGGAACATCCTCATCGGGGCGCAGCATTTTGAGCGCCGCAGTGTCCTTTTCCCCAAGCGCCGCGAGCTTGCCGCCGCGAAGAGGCTCCATAACCCACACGGGAATCCGGTATTCCTCCAGCAGCTCCACCTTGGCCTTTGCGTCCTGGAAGGTCCAGTCCAAATAATTGAGCTGAATTTGGCAAAACTCCATCTGCTCGCCATAGGCTTCGAGAAAGCGTTTCATTACCGCTATGCTTCCATGGGCGGAAAAACCCAGGTGACGGATGCGCCCCGCCTTCTTTTGCCCCGCTAAATAGGAATCAATGCCGTATTTCTCATCCAGGTAAGCGTCAATGTTCATTTCGCAGACATTGTGAAATAAGTAGAAGTCAAAATAATCCACTCCGCAGCGGGCCAGCTGTTCCTCAAAAATGGGCTTGACCTTATCCATGTTGGAAAGGTCATACCCGGGAAATTTATCCGCCAGATAGTAGCTTCCTCGGGGATATGGGCGCAGAGCTTTACCCAGAACCACTTCGGAACGACCGTCGTGATACCCCCAGGCGGTATCGTAGTAGTTGACTCCCTTTTCCATGGCATAGGAGACCATCTTTTTTGTGGCCTCTTCGTCAATTTGTGCGTAGTTGTCGCTCATGACCGGCAGGCGCATGGCGCCCATACCCAGAGCAGATATCTTTTTGTCTTGAAATGGCTGATAGACCATGCTGGGATTCTCCTTTCAGGTGAGGTGGCATGCATAAATATTACTTGCGATTAACCATACACCTTGGAGTGCGCTCTAAGTCAAGAGCAATCATCGGAGTTTTTATGCGTTTTTAGGAAAGTGCCCTTGCGGTTTGGAGCGGATTTTCCGATCACCTTCTTTTATCAAAGAAAGTGTGGTTTTTGGACATACTAAGCCGGAGGGCCGATCTATTCGGAAAGGAAAAGAAGTAGATGGAATACGGGTGGATTGGATGCGTTGGGAACCGCCCGGAAGTATGGGTCCTGTCAGGACGTCCAGCAGGTTACGGTGCATCGGGTCGCCGGCGCTTTTTGCGTCAATCCCGAGTGCACCAAGCGCGCCGTGAGTGTATTCCCGGCTGGTCGGAATTGATTTGTAGAGCAGAAAGCAAAGGGCGTATGAGGGTTAAACGAAAGGGCATACGGCACGGGGAGGGCAATTGTGAGAACGGATGTTTTCGCGGCATTTCTGGCGCAAATAGACAATCCACAGAATCAGAGGCGGACAGGAGAAATCCTCCAGTGGGTGGCGGATACGTTTGAGACGCTGGTTCCCTGTATAAAGTGGAACCAGCCGATGTTTACTGAGCACGGCACCTATATCATTGGATTCAGCGTATCCAAAAAGCATTTGGCCGTTTCTCCGGAGCAGGAAGGAATCCGCCGGTTTGCGAATGAGATCCAAAGGTCCGGTTATGAATCGAGCAAAATGCTGTTTCGAATTGGATGGGACAGGCCCGTAAACTACGCACTGCTTGCGAGAATCATCGCGTTTAACCGAACAGCGAAGGCGGACTGCCCGACCTTTTGGCGCAAGGAAAACAAATAGGAAAGATATGCCGTTACCATGCAAAAAGCGCAAGGAACCTATTGGCACATTTCCATAGATTCCTTGCGTTTTGGGTCTGCGTTACAAAAATGGACGCCCTATTTCAGCACAGGTGAAAAACAAAGCGCACCCCATAAAATGGGATGCGCAATTTGTCTGCGGCACTTTGCCGCTGGCGGAGAGTCAGGGATTCGAACCCTGGAGACCTTTCGGTCTACAGCATTTCGAGTGCTGCACCTTCGACCACTCGGACAACTCTCCCGATGATCAAGGATATTGATGGAAAGGGAACACTACGGTATTCTAGCAGAGTATGAAGAAAAAGTCAAATAAATTCTGCGTTTCTCAAACACATATGTAGGGCAAAAGCTTTTGCAGGGTTTTCTCCCCAATGCCTTTGACCAGCGTCAGTTCATTCACCGAGCGAAAGGGGCCGTAAGTTTCCCGGTAAGCAATAATCGCTTGCGCTTTTACTTCTCCGATTCCAGGAAGGGTTTCCAGCTGTGCGGCAGTAGCAGTATTGATGTTGACAACGCTGGGAGTGGGTGCTGCAGGAGTGGTACTGGAGAAGGCACTGGGCTGGGAGGCGGCGGAGGAAACCGGGTCCGTCCGATTGGAGAAACTGTTGGTTAAAGTGGGTTCCTCCGAAGGAGAGGATGAAACGACATCGGAAGGAGAAGCCTCCGAGCTGCTTTCCGGCTCGAAACCGACGGCGGCGGACTGAGACGCCTCCTGAGAAGAATCATAGTTTTGGTAGACGACGCCGATCCCGGTTACTTTTGGGGCCAGCAGCGTGTTATATCCGATTATGACCGCAGCCAGAACGGAGGCAATTACAATCAAGTAAATCTCATGAGAAGATTTCGACTCCATCGTGTATTCCTCCCTCGGGAAACATTTTCTGGTGATATTATATCACGTTTTTCAAATTTATTTTATTGAGTGAAGATATATCACAACCGACCGGAGAGCAACTGAGAAATGTTGCGATTGACCAAAGAAAAAAGCTGTTATAATACAACGGGAGGGATGCAGAATGTGGGCGGTTTATGGCTTTTGTCCGCGCTTTTTGCGGCGCCGGCGATCCTGGCCAAAATCGGCATCGACGGGGTCAATTCCAATCTGGCCACAGCTATCCGCACCATCGTTATTTTGGTGATGGCATGGGGAATCGTTTTCTTTACGGGTTCTCATACCGGGATGAAGGATATCTCTCATCGCAGCATGCTGTTCTTAATTCTGTCCGGCGCGGCGACCGGGCTTTCCTGGCTTTGCTACTTTCGCGCCATCCAGCTGGGGGACGTATCCAAGGTGGTGCCCATCGACAAGCTCAGCGTGGTGTTTACCATTGTCATAGCTTTTGTCTTCCTGCACGAGCAGGTCGGTGTCAAGTCTATCCTGGGGATGATTTTGATCGGGATGGGAACCTTGGTCCTGGTTTTTATAAAGGAGAAAAGCCGCCTATTCATGATAGGCGGCTTTTTGTAGGACCAAGCTTCCGGCCGGTAAAGCATTTTATCGGTCACAGAAAGGAGCGAGAACCGCAAGGAGTTCCTCCATGGTAATGCTTTTTGGCAGGAATACCGGTTCGATCTGCGCACTGAACAGCCCCAGCTGTCCCTTCACGGGAACCGGGCGAATGGGGCGGATGGCTTCCAGCATCCAGGCATAGGAAGGGCGGGAGGGCATTTCGTCCATTCCAGCCGGGCCCAGATGCGCCTGGGCAAAGGGGAGGATGGAGGCAAGCGTGCACACGGCAAGGGCGTGCCCTGCAATACATCCCGGCTCCCGCCTGGCACTCGCGCAGATTAGAAGCTCGCCCCGGTAACGGGTCTGCCAGGTGCGGCATTCGATGGTTTTTCTTTTGCAAGCAATTTCCATCGCAAAGCGTGGATGAATGGAGATGGCTTTCATGACAGACCTTCCTTTCCTGGGCGGGGAAAACGAAAAGAATAGGACACCAGATGCGGCTGCGTTGGAAAAGCGGGGCTAGGTCTGCCGAAAGGGCGGACCCGTGAAGGCAAACGGGAAGCGTGTTTTACCGGGGGATTCCCGGGGGATGTTCGCCTGGTTTTGCCTGGATGATCCATATCTGAAGAAAAATGAGCTCCGGCGATAAGCCGGAGCTCATTATGAATAAGCGGAATCCTTAGATGACCCACAGGCGGATAACTGCATCAATGGAGCGGATGTTTTCGATGGCCTTGTCGCAAGCAGCCGCCGAAATGTCCAGGATGGTGTAGGCATAGTCCTTCTTGGACTTGCTGTGCATGTTCTCAATGTTGAAGCCGGCCTGGGAGATGGCGTCAGTCATGGGGCTGAGCACTTTGGGCAGATTGCGGTGGATGATGCAGATGCGGCAGCAGCCGGGGGTGCGGGGCATATCCACGTTGGGGAAATTGACCGAATTCTTAATGTTGCCGTTTTCCAGGAAGTCCTTCACCTGGCGGGCCGCCATATAAGCGCAGTTCTCTTCCGACTCGGGAGTGGAAGCGCCCAGATGGGGGATGGCGATGACCCCTTCCTTGCCGATAACCTTATCGCTGGGGAAGTCGGTCACATACGCCGCCACCTTCTTTTCCTCCAGCGCCTTCAGAACCGCATCCTCGTCCACCAGGCCGCCCCGGGCGAAGTTCAGAATGCGGACATCCTGCTTCATGGAAGCGATGGCTTCGGCATTGATGCAGTTCTTGGTGTCGGGCGTCAGCGGAACGTGCAGGGTGATATAATCGCAGTTCTGATAGATTTCGCTCAGGCTCTTGGCGTGGATGATTTCGCTGGAAAGGCCCCAGGCGGCGTCTACAGACAGGTAGGGATCGTAGCCGTAAACCTCCATCCCCAGGGAAACCGCGGCGTTTGCTACCAGCACGCCGATGGCGCCCAGGCCGATGACGCCCAGCCGCTTGTGGGAGATTTCCGGGCCCACAAAGGCGCTCTTGCCTTTTTCCACCAGCTTGCCGACTTCGTCGCCTTTGCCGGACAGGGTTTTGGCCCACTCGATGGCGGGAATCACTCGGCGGGAGGAAATGAGCATACCGGCGATGACCAGTTCTTTGACAGCGTTGGCATTGGCGCCGGGGGTGTTGAAAACCACGATGCCCGCTTCGGCACATTTGTCCACCGGAATGTTGTTGACGCCGGCGCCCGCGCGGGCGATGGCTTTTAAGCTGGCGGGCAGCTCCATGTCGTGCATGGAAGCAGAGCGGACCAGAATGGCATCCGGGTTTTCCACCGTGTCAGCAACGTGATAGTCGGCGCCCAAGACATTGAGGCCCGCGGGTGCGATTTTATTGAGGGTTTTGATTTGATACATAATTCGCGTCATCTCTTTCGCTTATTATTTGAAAGCCATGTACATTAGGCGTTGGCCGCTTCAAATTCCTTCATAAAGGCGACCAGCTTTTCCACGCCCTCGGTGGGCATGGCGTTATAGATAGAAGCGCGCATCCCGCCGACCGAGCGGTGGCCCTTGAGGTTCACAAACCCGGCGGCAGCCGCTTCCTTGACGAATTTTGCGTCCAGTTCCTCATTGCCGGTAACAAAGGGAACGTTCATCAAAGAACGGTCTTCCTTGACCACGGTGCCCTTGAAGAGCTTGGAGGAATCCAGGAAGTCGTAGAGAAGCTTCGCTTTGTTCCGATTGATTTCGGCCATCTTTTCTAAGCCGCCCACGTCGTCGCGTAGCCATTTGAGCACCAGGCCGAACACGTAGATGGCGTAGCAGGGCGGGGTGTTGAACATGGAGCCGTTGTCCGCATGGGTCTGGTAGTTGAACATGGTGGGCGTAATATCCCTGGCGTGCCCAATCAAGTCCTCCCGGATGATGACGATGGTAAGGCCGGCCGGACCGCAGTTTTTCTGAGCGCCTGCGTAAATGACGCCGAATTTGCTCACGTCCACGGGTTCAGACAAAATGCACGAGGACAGGTCCGCTACCAGCGGCACGTCGCCGGTTTCCGGCAGTGTTTGATACTTGGTGCCGTAAATGGTATTGTTCATGCAGATGTGGAAATAGTCCGCCTCTTTATCGAAGGTGGAGGGGTCGAGCTTCGGAATATAGGAAAAGGTCTTGTCGGCCGAGGACGCGACCACATTTACCTTGCCGTAACGGCCACCCTCCGCCGCCGCCTTCTTGGCCCACTGGCCGGTGATGACGTAATCGGCCTTGCCCGAACCGTTCATCAGGTTCAGCGGCACCATGGCGAACTGGGAGGAGGCGCCGCCCTGTAAAAACAGCACCTTATAATTGTCCGGAATCTGCATGATTTCACGCAGATCCGCCTCAGCGGTCTTGATAATGTTGTCGTAAACCTTGGAGCGGTGGGACATTTCCATCACCGACTGGCCGGACCCCTGATAATCGAGCATTTCACTGGCGGCGGTTTCCAGAACCTTCTCGGGAAGAATGGAAGGCCCTGCCGAAAAATTGTACACTCTGCTCATGGTGATTACCTCCATACTGATGTGTTCCGCGTCTTCGGATGGTTTCCAAAAATACCGCAGGAAAGGCGTCGCGGGCGCGAAACGATATTACTTATCATTTTATCGGTTTCGGCATCTTTCGTCAATCCATTTTCCAATGTTTTTGAACCTATTGTCACAAAAATAACAAAGATGTAGGATTTGCCTATGATTTTTGAGAAAGAAAATTGGAATTTGTGTGAAAGGCGGGAATAGGGTTTGCATAAAGCTGGGAGTAATGGTATAATGAATACACTTATATGGGAACTGGATGGCAATATTTGTGCGGTATGCTGCCGCTGGTCGGCATAAGAACCCGGCGACCGATTTTGTCCAAGGCAACTGAAATGGGAGGAAGCTGTATGAACGTTCGCGATATTATGGAAATCCTGGAGGCCGACATTATTTGGGCCAGCGAGACGGGGCTTGACGCCGAGGTGCACACCGCCTGCGGCAGCGATATGATGAGCGACGTGCTGGCCTTTGTCAAGGACCAGTCGGTGCTGCTGACGGGGCTGGTCAACCCACAGGTGGTACGCACGGCGGACATGATGGAGATGCACTGTATTGTATTTGTACGCGGCAAAGTGCCGGACGATTCCATTATCGAACTTGCCAAGGAGCGGGACATCGTACTGCTCAAAACGCGGTTTCGCATGTTCACCGCCTGCGGCCGTCTCTACCAGAGGGGGCTGAGGGGAGGCTGCGAAAAGGAATGAGCCAAGCGTTACACCTGCATTATGATGTTCCAGGGGACGACTTTACCCGGGCAGGGGAGGCGTCCGGCGCAGTCAAGCGCAAATTAAAACAAATGGGCTTCAATCCGTCCGCCATCCGGCGGGTGGCCATCGCCATGTACGAAGGGGAGATCAACATGGTCATCCACGCGGGCGGCGGCGAGGCGGACGTGGAAATCGTGCCGGAAAAAATCAGCATTGTGCTCACCGACCATGGCCCGGGCATCCCGGACGTGGAGCTTGCTATGAAGGAAGGGTGGTCCACCGCCCCCGACCATGTACGTTCTTTAGGGTTCGGCGCGGGCATGGGTCTGCCCAATATCAAGAAATACACCGACGAAATGCGCATTGAAACCGAAATCGGCAAAGGGACGAAGGTGTTTATGGTGATCCTCGTCCAGTAAGCGGGGCCTTTTCCAGAGAAACGAGGTGATTCCGATGGATCGATTTTTTCATTCGGTGACATTGGATAAAGAGAAATGCAAGGGCTGTACCAACTGCATCAAGCGCTGTCCCACCGAAGCCATCCGGGTGCGAAACGGAAAGGCGGTCATCACCCCCGAACGGTGCATCGACTGCTCGGTGTGCATCCGGGTGTGTCCTTACCATGCGAAAAAGGCAAAGTCCGACCCCATGGACATCATCAAAGCATACAAGTATAAAATCGCCTTGCCCGCCCCGGCGCTATACGGGCAGTTTAACAATCTGGACATCATTGACATTGTGCTCACCGGGCTTAAGCGGGTGGGCTTTGACGAGGTGTTCGAGGTGTCCAGAGGGGCGGAAATGGTGTCCGACGCCACCCGCCGGCTGATGGCACAGGGGACGCTCCTAAAGCCGGTCATCAGTTCGGCGTGTCCTGCCATCGTGCGCCTGATCCGGGTGCGGTTCCCGGATTTGTGCGCCCATGTGCTGCCGCTGCGGGCGCCCATGGAGACGGCGGCGCGCTTAGCCCGCAAGGAAGCCATGGAGAAAACCGGCCTTCCTTCGGAAGACATCGGGATTTTTTTCATCACCCCCTGCGCGGCCAAGGTGACCGACATCAAGGTGCCTATCGGCATCGAGGCGTCGTCGGTGGACGGGGCCGTCGCCATCAGCGAGATTTACCCGCAGCTGGTGGGCTGCATGAACAAGGTGGAGGAGCCGGAGGCCATTTCCAACTCCGGCATCATCGGGGTCAGCTGGGCCGGCATCGGCGGCGAGGCGGCGGCCTTGTTAAACGAAAAGCATCTGGCCGCCGACGGTATTGAAAACGTCATCAAGGTGTTGGAGGACCTGGAGGACGAACGCTTAAGCGAGCTGGATTTCATCGAGCTCAACGCCTGCCCAGGCGGCTGCGTGGGCGGTATATTCACGGTGGAAAACCCTTACGTGGCCCAGGCGCGCATCCAGCGGCTGCGCAAATACCTGCCGGTGTCCTGCAACCATCTGCCGGGAAAGCAGGTGCCCGCGGAGATGAAGTGGACCGGCGAGCTGGAGTTTGCGCCGGTTCTCAACCTGGCGGACAACATCGAGGAAGCCATGAAGCGCATGAGCATGGTGGAGGAGATCACCGACCGGCTGCCGGGGCTTGACTGCGGTTCCTGTGGGGCGCCCTCCTGCCGGGCGCTGGCGGAGGACATTGTGCTGGGAGAGGCGAAGGAAAGCGACTGCATCTTTAAAATGCGGGAAAAAATCCAGCGCATCGCCGACCAGCTGATTGAAATGGAAGGCTATTTGCCAAAAAACCGGGAGCCGGGCGGAGAGGAGAACGAACCATGACGGTGGCGCAGATGACAACGGTTTTGAATTTGAAGGTGCTGGCAGGAAGGCAGAGCATGGAGCGCCTGGTGGCGGGCGGCTACTGCGGCGATTTGCTCAGCTGGGTAATGGGCCGGGCCAAGGCGGACGACGTGTGGATCACGGTGATGGGAAACTTAAACGCCATCGCGGTGGCGGTGCTGGCCGACGTGTCGTGCATCCTGCTGTCGGAAAACGCGGCCCTGGACGAGGACGCCCGGCAAAAGGCCGAGGAGGAAGGGGTGACGGTGCTGCAAAGCGACCGGTCCACTTATGATCTGGCGGTAGCCATCGGAAAGCTGCTTTCATGAACGCGAAATACGATTTTCACATTCACTCGGTTCTTTCCCCCTGCGGCGACGAGGACATGACGCCCAATAACCTGGTGAACATGGCGGCCTTGCAGGGATACGATGTGATCGCTCTGACAGACCACAATTCCTGCCTTAACTGCGAGGCGGCCATGAAGGTGGGAGAGCGGGCGGGAGTCCTGGTGATCCCGGGGATGGAACTGCAGACGGCGGAGGACGTGCATATGGTCTGCCTGCTGCCCGACCTGGAACGTGCCCTTGCCCTGTCAAAGCTGGTGCGCGAGGCCATGCCGCCTATTCGAAACCGCCCGGAGGTGTTCGGCCCTCAGCGGATATTAAATGAAAACGACGAGCAGGTGGGAGAGGAGGAGATCCTCCTGGTCAACTCCTGCCGGTACTCCATTCTCGAGGCGGTCCGGCTTGTGCGGGACCTGGGCGGCGCCTGCTTCCCGGCCCATATAGACAGGCAGAGCTTCAGTATCCTGTCTTCCTTGGGGGAAATCCCGCCGGAGGCCAGGTTTACGGCGGCGGAGGTGAGCGCCGGGGGAGATGCGCCTGCTCTTTGGAAGGCCCATCCGATTCTGGAAGGTATGCACATGCTGCGGGATTCAGACGCCCATTATCTCGAACAGATGCCGGAGGCGAAACCGGCTCTGCCGGTCTCCCGATTGACGGCGGGGGAAATCATTGCTATAATCAATCAAAAGCCCCAGCGCTAGCATCCAGGTAAGAACGCGTTCTTACCTGGATTTTTCTAAGCGCCTGGGAAGAGCGGCCGGGGGAAAAGCGCATCGCCGATTTCCGGCCCGGATGCAGACATGTACCGGCTTTTGGGGAAAAGGTACAACGGTGCTTTGTTTTTCATGGACGTTTGTGATCCCTAAGAGGCTGGGATTGCCGCGGGGATGGGGCATAAGATGGCACGAAAGGCTTACAGGAGCTCGGTAAGACCAGCCGGTTCAAGCGAGGCGGGCGCGGCAATTGTGTAAGAACGGATAAAGGCCGGCGCTTTGCGCCCCTGGAAGCCGGTATCCCATTGAAACGGAGGAAAACGGATTCATGCAGACCTTGGAACTCTGGTGGGACGCACTCGGCGGCGTACTGCCGCTTCTTTTCTTTTTCCTGTTGCTGGGAGTACTGGCGGTGATCCTGCTGGTTTCCCTGCCGCCGGTTTTCCGCCGCCGGCGAGAACGAAGGCAGGAAGAGGAGGAGGCTTACGACCTTGGGCTTCGCACTCTGCCATACGAGGTGAACCGGGATTTTCTCACCCCGGCCGAGCGGAGGTTTTTCCTGGCGCTTCAAACCTATATTGACGGCAGGCTTGCCCTGTTTGCCAAGGTAAATCTGCGGGACGTATTCAAGGTGAGCCGGTCGGCCGGCCAGGAGACGTTGAGCTACTTTAACCGCATCAACCGCAAGCATGTGGATTTTCTCCTGTGTGACCGCAAGACCTTTCTCCCCTTATGCGGCGTGGAGCTGGACGACAGCACCCATCAGCGGGCCGAGCGCAAAGAGCGGGATAAGCTGGTGGACCGGGTGTATGACAACGCGGGACTTCCTTTGTGGCACGCGGCCATCGAGAAGGAATACACGTATGCGTATTTTGAAGAGGCCCTGGGCTTTCTGTTTGAAGATGAGGAAGGGGAAGACGGCGAATGAGAGGAAAACGAAAACTGCCTCCCATCGGTATGCGGATCATCAAGTCGGCGGTGGCGGTCTTTTTGTGCTTCGGGGTCTATCTGCTGCGGGGGCAGGGAATGCCCTTTTATTCGGCCATCGCGGCGGTGCTGTGTATGCAGCCCTATGTGTCAAACAGCATCAAGGTGGCTCTCAACCGGACGGTAGGCACCTTGATCGGCGGCATATTCGGCATGGTGGTGCTGCTTTTCGAGCAAAGCTGCCTGCCGCGCGACCTGCCGGTTTTGCAGTATACGGTGATTTCCCTGGTCATCATCCCGCTGATTTATGTGACGCTGCTGGTCAAAAAGTCCACCGCCTCCTACATCACCTGCGTGGTCTTCATGAGCATCACCGTTTCCCACGGGGCGGACGTGAACCCTTACCTGTTTGCGGTGGACCGTATGGTGGATACCCTCATCGGCATCGCCGTGTCATTGGGGGTAAACGCCTTTCACCTGCCTAGGCGGCGGGACAAGGAGGTACTGCTGGTGGCGGAGGACGCGGCTTTGTTAAAAGACGGGGCGCTGCCCTCTTACTGCAAAGTAAAGCTCAACCAGCTGCTGGGACGGGGAGCAGGCGTCACTCTGTCCACATCCCGCACGCCTGCATCTCTTTTGCAAGCAAGTGCAGGGTTGGAGCTGACGCTGCCGGTCATCGTCCTGTCCGGTGCGGCGCTGTACGACGGGAAAACGAAAACCTATGCCCATCTGACCCCTCTCGACCAGGATGCGGCCGAAAAGGTCCTCTCCGTTCTTGACGAGCATGGGCGGACCCCCTTTGTTTACACGGTGATTCATGAGGTGCTGCACATTTTTCATGGGGATTTTACTGCCGCCGAGGAAGAGGACTTCTATCATTCCCAGCGCATTCTTCCCCATCAAAGCAGCGTATATGGGTCCCCTCCGGAAGACGCGCCGCCCTTATGCATGGTGACCTTGGACACCAGGGAAAACACAGCCCGGCTGCGCAGGCGGCTTCAGGAGGCGGAGCTTGCACAAAAGATCCGTGTTTTTGTGCGCCCCGCCCCGGCCCACGAAGGCCTTTGCTTCCTCACTGTGCTGCACGCACAGGCGACGGTGGAAAACGCGGCCGAATGGCTGTGTGAACAAAAGGGGCTGCGGTGGATTTGGCAGGCCGCATGGGACGGGGAGCGCATCTGCGTGACGGAGAAGGGAGAACCCAGCCGGTTCCCCGCAAAGCCCGAGGAAGCGGTGCGGCTGATGGAAAAGCGGTTTCATCAGCCAAGAAAGGAGAAGCCGGCTGAATAAGCCCGGCGGCAAGGGAAGGCACGCGGAAAAGGCCGCTGTGGTTTGCCCTGTCCGCTTTCTTTGTATCAAAAAGGCCCGGCAGCGATTTGGTCGCTGCCGGGCCTTTTGCTGATTTGATTAGTTTTGCTTTTGCATATCGTTTCTGCGAATAACGTTTCGCTGGATTTTGCCGCTGATGGTTTTGGGAAGCTCGTCCACATATTCCACCACGCGGGGATATTTATAAGGAGCGGTAACCTTTTTGACATGATCCTGAAGCTCTTTTGTCAGCGCGTCGGAAGGGGTAAAGCCCCGGGCCAGCACCACCGTGGCCTTGACGATCTGGCCGCGAATGGGGTCGGGTACCGCCGTGATCGCGCATTCGAGCACCGACGGGTGCTCTAAAAGCGCGCTTTCCACCTCGAACGGACCGATGCGGTAGCCGGAACATTTGATCACGTCGTCGTTGCGTCCGACAAACCAGTAATATCCGTCCTCGTCCCGCCAGGCCATGTCGCCGGTGCAGTACACTCCGTCGTGCCAGCAGGCTTCGGTGATCTCCGGGTCCTTCCAGTAGCCGCGGAAGAGGCCGGTGGGATGGTTTTTGTCCGTGCCGGTGATGCTGATGGCGCCGGTCACGCCGTCCTCACATTCATTGCCGTCCTCGTCGAGAAGCTTGATGCCGTAAAGAGGCGCGGGCTTGCCCATGGAGCCGGGGCGCACCTTGATCCAGGGAAAGTTTGCCAGCAGCACGGAGGATTCCGACTGGCCGAAGCCCTCGTGCAGCTCCAGCCCCGTGAGCTCCTGGATTTTTTTATAGACTTCGGGGTTTAACGGCTCGCCCGCGATGCTCGCGTGCTTAATAAAGCTGAAATCGTACCCGGACAGGTCTTCTTTGATCAAAAAGCGGTAGATGGTGGCCGGGGCGCAGAAGGTGGTGGGCCGAATGCGCTGGATGGCTTCCAGCATGGAGTGGGGTTTGAACTTCTCCGTGTCGTAAGCGCCGATGCAGGCGCCGCAAATCCACTGGCCATAAATCTTACCCCATGCGAACTTCGCCCAGCCGGAATCGGTCTGGGTCATGTGGATTTTGCCGTCCTGCACGCACTGCCAGTATTTGGCCGTGACGATGTGCCCCAGCGGATAGGCATAGTCGTGCCACACCATCTTGGGCATACCGGTGGTGCCGGAGGAAAAATAGATGAGCATGGGATCGCTGTTCTGGGTGGCCTGGGCTCCGGTGGGCCGGGCAAACACGTCGCTGGCGGCGTAGAGCTCCTTGCAGAAGTCCACTAGGCCCTCATGGGGATGAGTGCCCACCGTGGCGATGGTTTCCAGAGTCTCGCATTCGTCCACGGAATTCTTAATATGGTCGAGAACCACGTCGTCGTCCACACAGACGATCATCTTCACCTGTGCCCGGTTGCAGCGATAGACAATGTCCTTGGGCGTGAGCTGGTAGGTGGCGGGGATACATTTGGCGCCCAGCTTCATCAGAGCCACCATGCACATCCACACTTCCGGGCGCTGCTTCAAAATGAGCATCACCACGTCGCCCTTTTTAATGCCATGGGCGGCGAACACGTTGGCCGCCTGGTCGCTGTGACGCTTCATGTCCCCGAAGGTGAAGCGCTTCATGTCCCCTGCGTCATTGGTCCACACCAGCGCTGGCTTTTGCGGGTCCAGCCGTGCCCATTCGTCCACAATGTCATAGGCGAAATTGAAGTTCTCCGGGACATTGCAGGTATAGTTTTCATAAAAGTCCTCATACGAATTGAACTCGGTACGAGGACAGTACCGCTTTAATAATTCACTCATATTCGTTCCCCACAATTATTCTTGGATTACCGTTAGAAAGGTTGCCGGAGCCCCCACCGCGGTTTGGGAATGGGGAAGCTGCGGGTCAAAATAGATGCAGTCTCCTTCATTCAGAACATACTCGCGCGAGCCCACGGCTACCTTGACGGTGCCTTTGAGTACATAGTTAAACTCCTGGCCGCCGTGAACGGCCAGAGGCGGCGTTTCCTTGGACGGATCAATGTTCACAAGCAGCGGCTCCATCACACGGCCCTTGAAATTGTAGGCCAGGGAAGAAAAGTCGTAGCCTGGGAACCGTTCCACATCCACGCCCGTGCCGGCGCGCACCACCGACGCCTGCTCCATGCGGGGCGAATCGCCCGTGATGAGCACCGTCATGTCGGTATGGAGCACCGCCGCGATCTTATAAAGCATGCTGATGGGAATATCCTGTTCGCCGCTCTCGTATTTCTCATAGGTCTCCAGCGGAACTTCTACCATACGGGCCATATCGGAAACCCCAATGTTTAAAATTTCGCGCAGCTCCCGGATTCTTGCGGGAATCTGTTTGAGCTCCTCATGCACAAGACCACATCCCTTCTTAAATTTAGACTTACCAAACGCCGCGGCAATGCGGTTGCGGCCACGGTGGTTAACTTTTATTATAACAGATTCTTTCCCTTGTTAAAAGGCCGAAATGGGAGAAAAACGGTCCCGCATGCAGATTTTTCCCGAAAAAGAAGGAAGATTGAGAAAACGGCTTTCTATTGCCAAACAGCAGCGGTATTGATTGGGAATACCGCTGCCCGTCGAGGGGGGAAACAAAAGGAAAACGGCAAAAAGCCCCCGGCGCAGCAAAGCGTCGGGGGCAGAACCAAGCAAACATTAGCTGAGGGTCGCGTCAGAGGCAAGGTCTTCGTAAGCGGGATACTCGTTTAGATTGGGCGCGGTGATGGTCACCGGCTGGCCCGGGTTGTTGTAGGTAACCGTTGCGTCATACGTCATTTCCATTTCCCCGGTCATGACGCCGCTGCTCATGGCGTCCATGTCCGCCGTGCAGGTGAACTGGAGAGTCTGCTCGTGGATGTAGCCGTCCTTGCCGATGAGGAAGGACACGTCCACATCGGAAAATTTCAGGTTCATGCCGTCCAAGTCCACCGGAGAGCTGCTGTCGCTGTTTTGCATGGTGCTTCCCATAGCGTCTTTTAAATAGCTTTGAATCGCGTCCGCGGAAACAGTCACCCGATACCGGCTGCCCTCTTTCTCGGACGTCGCCATGGATTTCAGAATGGCGCTTTCGTCGAACTGCAGAATCTGGGTGCTGACCTGATCCGTTTGTTCCTTGAGCTGGTCAATGGGAAGCGCCATTTTATATTTGGTTCCCTGGGCGTCGTAATAGGCGACGCCGTCGGCATAATAGACGTGCATATCAATGGATTGACCCAGCAGCGCCATGTTCAGCGCCATGTCCATCACTGGGGAACCGCCCGAATGATCTGCCTTCATGGTACCGGATACGGTGGTTTGAAATGTGGAGCCGGCGATACCCATGGACATTTCCATGTTTACATCCGCATCCATTTGCCCGAGTGCATTGGTTTTCGCCGCCGCCTGCACATACTGTTCATAGACGTCCGGGGTGCAGCCGCTGAGTGAACTCATACAAAGGCAAAGCACCAGCGCCAGAAAAAGCAGGCCCAACCGTTTCTTTTTCATAGTAACCCCTCTTTTTTCTGTTCCAAGGAACGAATTTGTATCTTTAGTATAGTAGGGTACCGGACAGGACACAAGCAAAAAAAGTTCCTGTTTCTGCATAAAAACTGTGCTTTTTTCATAAGTCGCGATCCTTCGGCAACGCTGCGGTTTGTGTGTTTGACGGGTTGATGTTTGCGGCCATGGCCGATATAATAAGGAAAAAAACATTCCCATGGAAAAGGCATGGGAGGAATGGAGCACGGTATGGAGAAAAGCGGCATGGGCAAAATTAGAGAGAAAAAAGGATTTCTCTGCGATATGGACGGCGTCATCTACCACGGCGACCAGGTGCTGCCGGGCGTGACGGATTTTATTGATTGGCTTTACCGGGAAAATAAAAACTTTTTGTTTTTGACCAACAGCTCGGAGCGCACGCCAAGAGAGCTGTCCCAAAAGCTGTCCCGGATGAATCTCAACGTGGACGAAAGCCATTTTTACACCAGTGCTCTGGCCACGGCGGAGTTTCTGAGCAACCAGATGCCTGGCTGCAGCGCTTACTGCATCGGCGCGGCGGGCCTGCTCAACGCCCTTTACGAAGCGGGCATCACCATGAACGAGGTCAATCCCGATTATGTGGTGGTGGGCGAAACACGCAGCTATAATTTTGAGAGCATCGTCAAGGCAGTGGAACTGGTACGGGGCGGCGCAAAGCTCATCGGCACCAACCCCGACCTGTCCGGGCCGGTGGAAAACGGGATCATTCCCGCCTGCCGGGCGCTGATGTCCCCGGTGGAAATGGTGACCGGGTACAACGCCTATTATATTGGTAAGCCCAATCCTCTGATGATGAAAACCGGTCTGCGGCTTTTGGGCTGCGCACCGGAGGACGCTGCCATCATCGGCGACCGGATGGATACCGATATCGTTGCAGGCATCGAGTCGGAGATCGACACCATCCTGGTTCTTTCCGGTGTGACCAACCGGGACACCATCCGCACCTTCCCCTACCGGCCCAAGCATATTTTAAATGGAGTCGGAGACATTGCCCGGGAACTATAAGTTCACATATTTACCAATAAATCTAAAAATTTCTTCTTATATCTTTGGACGATCGGCGTACACTATGACTGCAAACGCAAAAGAAAATTTTCAAATCAAGTTAAGGAGTGTATTACGATTATGTCTAACCGTTCTAATCATTTAGTAGTGCCGGAGTGCCGCGAGGCCCTCAACAAGTTTAAAATGGAATCCGCCAGCGAAGTGGGCGTTAACCTGAAGCAGGGTTACAACGGCGACCTGACCTCCCGTCAGGCTGGTTCCGTCGGCGGCCAGATGGTCAAGAAAATGATCAAGGCTTACGAGGATGGCATTAAGAACAACGGCTAACCTGCTGTTTTCTGAAATCTAGGATTCTCATGAATCCGAAATAAATGCGCGGGGACAATCTGGTGTTGTCCCCGCCGTTTTTTTGCCTTGCCGTACTACGGGCCGAAACATAGAACGTCCGCATCGCAAGAAACGATTTTGTGAATAAAAAATCACTTTCCTTGCAGGGAGAAAAAGGCGCCGCTTCATAATTTGGTCTTGCTAGAAACGTGAGAAAATGCTATGATATTGGAAATATGGGGTGAAAAAGGACGTTTGTTGGCGGATTTGCGCCCAAAAACAAAAGACAGGGGGCAAAGTACGGCAGACGTCGAAAATGAAATTTGAGGTGAGCGGTCTTGACAAACAGACATTTGATCGATCTGAGCAGCATGTCCCAGGCAGAGCTGTCCGAGCTTTTGAACCTGGCGGGGGAAATCCGCCGGGTGCCGGGGCGGTTTGCGGAAACCTGTCATGGGAAAATCATGGCCACCTTATTTTATGAGCCCTCCACCCGCACCCAAATGTCCTTCCAGGCGGCGATGCTGCGGCTGGGCGGGCGCATCATCGGGTTTGACGACCCCAACAGCTCCTCGGTTGCCAAAGGGGAGAGCTTAAAGGACACGGTCCGGGTGGTCAGCGGCTACAGCGACATCCTTGTCATGCGTCATCCCAAGGCGGGCGCCGCCAAGGCTGCGTCTTTGTATTCCCGGGTGCCGGTGGTCAACGCCGGGGACGGCGGGCACCTGCATCCCACCCAGACCCTCACCGATTTGGTCACCCTCAACGAGGAAACCGGACGGCTGACCGATTTGTGCATCGGCTGCTGCGGAGACCTGAAAAACGGACGCACGGTCCATTCCCTGATCAAGCAGATGTCCCGGTATCCGGGCAATTCCTTTGTGCTCATTTCCACTCCCCAGCTGGGAATTCCCAGCTATTTGAAGGATTATATGGACGCCCGCGGCGTCCAATACACGGAGCTGCCTACCCTCGAGGAGGCTATGCCCCTTCTCGACGTGCTGTACATGACCCGCATCCAGCGGGAGCGGTTTTCCTCGGCCCAGGAGTACGAACAGCAGAAGGGGGTCTATGTGCTTGACCAGCGCAAGCTCAAAAAGGGAAAGAAAAGCCTGCGTGTTCTCCATCCTCTGCCCCGGGTGGACGAAATCACCGTGGAGGTGGACGACGACCCCCGTGCGATCTATTTTGAGCAGACGGAATACGGTATGTACGCCCGCATGGCGCTGATTCTTACCATGTTGGAAGGGAGCGAGCGCCGGCTGGAGCCATGTCCCAAATCCACCCATGACCATCGCTGTCAGAACCCCAACTGCATCACCGGGCAGGAAGCATATCTGCCCAGGCTTTTCTCCGGCGGCGGGGACATGCTCACTTGCGACTTCTGCGACGAACGGATGCTGGTGGAATGAGCGAAAGACTGGTTTTGGCGCTGTTTGGATCGCCCAGGAAAACCGGGCCCACAGGCCGGCTGTTCGATGCGTTTATAAAGGAGCTGCCCGACGATGCACGGGTGCGGGAGTTCGACGCGTTTTCCATGAAAATCGCTCCGTGCAACGGATGCGGCGGCTGCGAGAAGACCGGCAACTGCGTGCTGCGCGACGATATGGATGAGGTATACGAAGCGATGGAGACGGCGCACGGAATTGTGATCGCCACCCCGGTGTATAACCTTTCCTTTCCCGCTCCCCTCAAGGCGGCGGTGGACCGGATGCAGTGCTATTGGAGCCGCCGGTTTTTATTAGGGATGCGCCCGCCGGTGAAGAAGCCGAAGGTGGGAGCGCTTTTGCTGGCGGCGGGCTCGGTGGAGAAAAGCGGGACGGACGTTTTGGAACGGCAGACCAGCATGCTCATGAGCGTGCTTCACTGCCGCCTGACCGCCTGCGTTCCCTTTGTGGGAACCGACCAGACGGACGCGGCCGACCGGGAGAAAGCCGCCCTTTTGGCGGCAAAACAGGCGGGATACGCTTTTTTTGCATCTCGATAAAGCAGCAACCGGCTCGCAAAAAACAGTTTTTTGCGGGAGCGGCTGCCTTTTTCTCTTTAGGATAAAAACCCAATCAGGGGTACGGCTTTCCACAAAGGAAGGCCGGCCCGGCGGACAGGGAGGCGGTTCGAATGGACGGCGGTTTGCTTACCACACTGGAACAGCGTTCGCCCACCTTTTCCAAGGGACAGCGGCGGATTGCAACTTATATTACCGAGCATTACGATAAGGCGGCCTTTATGACGGCGGCCAAGCTGGGCGCCACCGTTGGAGTCAGTGAATCGACGGTGGTTCGATTTGCCATGGAGCTGGGGTTCGACGGATATCCCCATTTGCAGAAGGCCATGCAGGAAATGATCCGCTCCAAGCTCACGTCCTTGCAGCGCATCGAGGTGACCGATACCCGCATCGGGTCAGAGGACATCATTTCGAGCGTTTTGTCCCAGGACATGGAGAACCTCAAGCACACCATGGAGGAAACCTCCCGGGAGGAGTTCGCCCAGGCGGTGGAAACCATTGCGGGAGCCAGGCGGATCTACATCATCGGGGTCAAGAGCTCGAAGGCGCTGGCGGTGTTCTTGAGTTATTATTTCAATTTGATGTTCGATAACGTGGTGCATGTGGATACCACTAGCGAGACGGCGATTTTTGAGCAGATGCTGCGCATCAGCGAACGCGACGCGGTCATCGGCATCAGCTTCCCCCGGTATTCCAAGCGCGCCACCAAGGCGCTTCGCTTCGCGGCCGACCGGGGAGCCCGCGTCATCGCCATCACCGATTCCCGCCGTTCGCCTTTGGCCCAGCGGGCCGGGCAGGTGCTGCTGGCGCGAAGCGACATGGTTTCTTTTGTGGATTCCCTGGTAGCGCCGCTTAGCTTATTAAACGCCGTCATCGCCGGGGTGGCCATGTCCCGCAGGCAGGAGGTCAGCGATACGTTCGAGGAGCTCGAACGGCTGTGGGAGGAATACCAGGTATACGAAAAGCGGTGAGCGCGGTCGCGGCGGTTTCCTTGGAGCGAGGAGGAATTGGAATGGAATACGATGTGATTGTCATTGGCGGGGGCGCCGCCGGACTCATGGCGGCGGGGACCTGCGCCAAGGGCGGCCTTCGCACGCTGGTGCTCGAGCGAAACGAGCGCCCGGCCAGAAAAGTGATGATTACCGGCAAGGGCCGGTGCAACGTGACGAACGACTGCGACGCCCAGGATTTCATCAAGGCCGTGCCGGTGAACGGCCGCTTTCTTTACAGCGCGGTAGCGAATTTTACGCCCCAGGACACCATGCTGTTCTTTGAGAACGAGGGGCTCCCCTTAAAGACCGAGCGGGGAAACCGGGTGTTTCCAAAATCCGACCGGGCGGTGGATGTGGTGGATACGCTGACCCGGTTCGTGACCAAAAACGGCGGGGAGATCCGGCAGGGCAGGGCCCAGAAGCTGCTTTTTGACCGGGTAGGTGTCTGCGGGGCGCAGACCGAGGACGGAGAGAAATATTATGCGGACGCGGTGCTTGTGAGCACGGGCGGCCTGTCCTACCCGGCGACCGGCTCCACCGGCGACGGCTATCAGCTGGCAAAGCAGGCGGGGCACACGATAACGAAGCTAAAGCCTTCCTTGGTGCCTTTGGTGGCAAAGAACGATTGGTGCAGAAAGGCCCAGGGCCTTGCGCTGAAGAACATAGCGGTGCGGGTGTTCGACAATGGTAAAAGCCGCACGGTGTACGACGATTTCGGCGAGCTGCTTTTTACCCATTTCGGCCTGTCCGGGCCGGTGATCCTCAGCGCCAGCTCCCACATGCGGGAGATGGAGCCGGGGCGGTACAGCGTCATCATCGACTTAAAGCCCGCTTTGACCCTCCCTCAGCTGGACGCCCGGCTGCAGCGGGATTTCGAGAAATATTCCAACCGGGATTTTGCCAACGCCTTGGGCGACCTCTTGCCCAAAAGCTTGATTTCGGTTATCATAAAGCTGAGTTTAATTCCTCCGGAGGAGAAGGTGCACCAGATTACCCGCGGCCAGCGGCTGCAGCTGGCGGAGCTTTTGAAAAACCTGACGGTGACCATCGAGGACTTTCGTCCCATTGAGGAAGCCATCGTCACCTCCGGCGGGATAAATACCAAAGAAGTCAACCCCAAGACCATGGAATCCAAGCTGGTGCGGGGGCTGTTTTTTGCGGGCGAGGTGCTGGACGTGGACGGGTACACCGGCGGGTTCAATTTGCAGATTGCTTTTTCCACCGGCCGTCTGGCGGCCGGGGAAATCCTCGAACGCAAGGGAAAAAATCCCACGAAGTAAGGAGAGAGCCGAAGATATGACAGCGGTTGCAATCGACGGGCCCGCAGGCGCGGGCAAGAGCACCATCGCCCGGTCGGTGGCGAAGGAGCTGGGGTTTATCTATGTGGATACGGGCGCGCTGTACCGGGCCATTGGGCTGCATGCGCTGAAAAACGGAGCGGACCCGAAGGTGCAGGAAGAAGTGGGGCCGCTTCTTTCCGGGCTTTCGGTGCGCCTGTGCTTTGTGGACTCGGAGCAGCGGGTGCTTTTAAACGGCGAGGACGTGAGCGAACAAATCCGCACGCCGGAGGTTTCCATGGCGGCGTCGGGCGTGTCCGCCCTCAAAAGCGTCCGGGAATTCTTGTTTGAGCTGCAGCGGTCCATGGCGGAGGAAAATGACGTGGTCATGGACGGGCGGGACATCGGCACGGTGGTGCTTCCAAACGCCCAGGTGAAAATTTTCCTTACCGCTACTCCAGAGGAACGCGCGAGACGGCGCCATCGGGAGCTTCTGGAAAAAGGAGCCCAGGTTTCTTACGGGGAAGTCCTTGCCGATTTAAAGAAGCGGGATTACGACGATTCCCATCGGGCCATCGCGCCCTTAAAGCCAGCGCCGGACGCGGTGGTGGTCAATACCACCACGTTAAGCCTGCAGGAATCCATCCAGATGCTGCTGGGAATCATAAGGGGGAAGTTGAAATGACGCCGTTTTACCGGTTCGCTTTTTCTGTGGTTAAGCCGCTGGCGTTTCTCTTTTTCCGGCTGCGTCTGATCGGGCGGGAGAATATCCCCGAATCGGGCGCTTTGATGCTTTGCTCCAACCACCGCAGCTACTGCGACCCGGTGTTCGTGGGAGTGGGGCTTAAACGCCAGGTGCATTTCATGGCGTACGACAAGCTGTTTCACGGCTGGTTCGGCAAACTGATTACAGCTTTGGGCGCATTCCCGGTCAACCGGGAATCCACCAGCGCCCAGACGGTGCGCAGCGCCTTCGACGTGCTGGAAAACGGGGAGGTCATGGGCATTTTCCCGGAAGGGACCCGTTCAAAGGACGGCGCTCTTTTGAAAGCCAAGGCGGGCGCGGTGATGATCGCCTACCGGGCCAACTGCCCCATCCTGCCCGCCGCCATCATTGCAAAGGGAAAGGTGCGCCCGTTTAAAAAGCACACGGTGCGGTATGGGAAGCCGGTCACCCCCCAGGAGCTGGGGATCACCACCGGCTCGGGCACGGAGATCCGGGCCGCCAGCCGGGAGCTGATGCGCCTCATCGGCGAGCTGATGGAGGAAGGATTTTGAGTATTACCGTGGCAAAAACCGCCGGGTTCTGCTTTGGCGTGAACCGGGCGGTCAATCTGGTTTATGAGCTGCTAAACGAGGGCAAGCGGGTAGTGACCTTAGGCCCGATCATCCACAACCCCCAGCTGGTGGAGGAACTGGAACGCCGGGGTGTGCGTATCGTAAAGCATCCGGAGGAAGCGCCGGCGGGAAGCACGGTGGTCATCCGTTCCCACGGGGTTCCTGCTCAGGTGCTGCGCCGGGTGGAGGAAGCGGGCGTGGCCTGCGCCGACGCTACCTGCCCGTTTGTGGCGAAGATTCACCGGATCGTGGCGAGGGAATCGGCGGACGGGCGGCTGGTTTTGATCGCGGGGGACAAAAACCACCCCGAAGTGGAGGGGATCCGCGGCCATTGCGCGGGGGTTTCTTTCGTGTTCAAAAACGCCGGGGAACTGGAGCAATTGGCCATTTCCATGTCAACAGAAGAAAAAAAACGCGTTTCCATCGTGGCGCAGACCACTTTTTCGTTAAATGAATGGAGAAATTGCATCAAAAGTGCAAAAAAGGTCTATACAAACGCCAAGATTTTTGATACAATATGTAGTGCCACGTCCAGACGTCAAAATGAGGCGGAGGAGCTGTCTTCCCGCTCCGATTTGATGGTCATTATTGGCGGCCGCCAAAGCTCTAACACAGCAAAGCTGCGCGACGTATGCGCGGCCAACTGCGATACCATCCTGGTGGAAACCGCGGGCGAACTGCCGCGGGAACCCATCCGGAAGGCGAAAAGCATCGGCGTTACGGCGGGCGCGTCCACGCCTGCCAGCATCATAAAGGAGGTACTATTCGCCATGTCCGAAATTCTCAACAACGAGCCCGAGAAGGAGCTCGAACAGACCCCTGAGGTTAAGGTGGAGGAGACCGTGGAAACGCCCGAGAAATCCTTCGACGAGATGACCTTTGAGGAAGCGCTGGAAGCGTCTTTCAAAAATTATAATACAGGTGAAAAGGTGCACGGCGTTGTCGTTTCCATTGCGCCCAACGAGGTGCAGGTCGATGTCGGCAGGAAACAGGCCGGTTACATCCCGGCGGACGAGCTTTCCAACGACCCCAACGCCAAGCCCGAGGATCTTGTGAAGGTCGGCGACGAGTTGGATCTTCTCATCATGCGCACCAACGACCAGGAAGGCACCATCATGCTTTCCAAGCGCCGTTTCGACGCCATCAAGGGCTGGGAAGAAATTGTCAAGGCCAGCGAGGACGATACGGTGGTGGATGGAAAGGTCGTGGAGATCATCAAGGGCGGCGTGCTGGCCGTCTCCAACGGCGTGCGCGTGTTTATCCCGGCTTCCCAGGCGACCCTGTCCCGCAACGAGCCGCTGGACGGCCTGCTGGGTAAGGAAGTCAAGTTCAAGATCATCGAGGTCAACCGCGGCCGCCGCCGCGCGGTGGGTTCCATCCGCAAGGTGGCAAGCGAAGAGCGCAAGAAGCTGGAAGAGAAGTTCTGGGAGACGGCGGAGGTCGGTCAGAAGTACACCGGCGTCGTCAAGTCCCTGACCTCTTACGGCGCATTTGTAGACATCGGCGGCGTGGACGGCATGATCCACGTTTCCGAGCTCTCCTGGAGCCGCGTCAAGCATCCCTCCGAGGTCGTCAGCATCGGCGACACGGTAGAGGTGTATATTAAGGAAATCGATCCGGAGAAGAAGCGCATTTCTCTGGGCTACCGCAAGGAAGAGGACAATCCGTGGGAAATCCTCAAGAAGGATTACCCGGTGGGAACCGACTGCGATGTGACCATCGTGGGCCTGACCACCTTCGGCGCCTTTGCCCGCATCATTCCGGGCATCGACGGCCTGATCCACATTTCCCAGATCGCCGACCGCCGCATCGAGAAGCCCCAGGATGTGCTCAAGGTGGGCCAGGTGGTCCGCGCGCGCATCACGGAGATTGACTTCGAGAAGAAGCGCATTTCCCTCTCCACCCGCGTGCTGATCGAGGAAGGCCTTGCGCCGTCCCCGTTCGCGGATGAGGAGGCGCAGGAGGCTGCTCCGGCTGAGGAAGCGCCTGCCGCGGAGGAACCGGCTGCGACCGAGGAATAAGAGACAAAAGAAAAGGGTTGCCGTACTCGTACGGCAACCTTTTTTTGCTTGAGAAGGGCGATCAGACAAGAAATAGTGGCTAGGGCAGCTCCCGGATATCCGTATGCCCAAGCAGGTATTCCATGCTGCATGCATAGAAATCAGCTAAGCGTACCAAGGCTGCCAGCTTGACCCGCCCGGTCCCTTCTTCATACCGCAGGTAGGTTTTCCGCGTAATCCCGGCGGCAAGGGCTGCCTGGGAGGGCGTCAGCCCCCGCTCCTGCCGCAGTTCTTTGAGCCGCGTTTGCATCCTGGTTCACCTCCTTTTCCGTCTGCATCGTACCATATGGAGCAGCCCTTGTGGAAAATTGACGAAGTGTTGACGCAAAGATGACGCAGAATTCCATTAGGACGCCCGGATTTGCAATCGAGCGGTAGCGTCTATCTGCTGGAAATCCCGTGACCGGCACGATATTTCCATACGCTTGTTTTGCCGAACGCTGGCAATTTTATTTGGATTATGGTATAGTAACAGCGAACCCTTATCCACCTGTAATCGAGAGAAGGAGGAGAAACCCCATGCCTTACGAGGTTTATAAAGCCGACCCGGCACGGTACGACACCATGCCCTTTCGCCGCTGCGGACGCAGTGGACTGATGCTGCCGGTGATTTCCTTCGGCCTGTGGCAGAATTTCGGCACCGTCAACCAGTACGACAACTGCCGCCAGATGCTTCTGCGCGCGTTTGACCTGGGCATCACCCAGTTTGACCTGGCGAACAACTACGGTCCCCCCTCCGGCGGCGCGGAAGAGCTGTTCGGAAAGGTGCTCCGGGAGGACTTTAAGCCTCACCGGGACGAGATGGTGATTACCACCAAGGCCGGTTACAAGGGGTGGGACGGCCCTTACGGGGACCATGGCTCCCGCAAGTACCTGATTTCCTCTCTGGACCAGAGCTTAAAGCGGATGGGCCTGGACTATGTGGACATTTTCTATCACCACCGCCCCGACCCGGACACCCCCATTGAGGAAACCATGGGGGCGCTGGCGGACATTGTCAAGTCCGGCAAGGCGCTGTATGTGGGCGTTTCCAACTATACCCCCGAGCAGACCAAGGAAGCCTCCCGCGTCATCCGGTCGATGGGCGTGCCGCTGACCATTCAGCAACAGCGCTACCACATGCATTACCGGGACATTGAGGACGGGCTGCTGGATGTGGTGGAAGAGGAAGGCATGGGCCTGGTGGCGTTTTGCCCGCTGTTCCAGGGCGTGCTCACCAGCCGGTACCTGGGCGGGGTGCCTGCCGATTCGCGCATCACCCATCCGATGAACGGTTCCATCGGGCAGAATGTGGTCACGGAGGAGCTCATCGAGAAGTCGAGAAAGTTAAACGTCATCGCCGCCGAGCGGGATCAGACCCTGGCGCAGATGGCGCTTGCGTGGGATCTGCGGGACAGGCGGATGACCTCGGTGATCATCGGCGCGAGCCGGGTTTCTCAAATTGAGGAAAACGTCAAGGCAATCGAAAACCTGACCTTTACCGAGGAAGAGCTCAACAGCATCGACGACATTTTAAACGGCGTGGTGTAAGCTGCGAAACCGAGTAACAGCCGGGCAGAGAACCCTGTGCGACAGCAAGGTTCTCTGCCCGGCCTTTTTTCGATATATGCCCGCAGGTGCGAAAGCCCGGCAGCATCGCTGCCGGGCTTTTTTGTCAAAAAAACCAGGAGATTCCGACGGCATTTGCAAAAAGAGCGGCGTTACAGCCCTGCCCGCTGCGTTCGTTTGGAAGCGGCGGCTTTTTTCTTTTCCCGGGAAACCGCCGCCCGAAGGCGGGAAGCAAAAAACGGGGTTTTGCGGCTTAAAAGGGCGGCTTTGGCAAAAGGGCATGCATGTTTTCCCGGAAAGCCGTGCACAATAAAACAAGAATGCGCCGATTGGGAGAAGTTCCAGGCGCTTTTTATGGAAAGGAAGGGACGGCCATGGAAGATATGCAGAAAAAGGCCCACTTTCGAAATAAAACGCCGCTTTTTAACCAGGTCTGTGCCAAGCTTCAGAAGAACAGCGACTTTCGCGTGCGGCCCATCCTCATCGGGCAGCGGTTTCAGGGCGCGTTCGTGTTTCTCGACGGGATGATCAATTCCGGGCAGATGAGCGAATTGGTGATGCGTTCTTTGGTGGAGTACCGGTTCGAGGCGGATGCTACGGTGGAGGACCTGTACACCTATATCGATTCGGGCGGCATCTACTGCCCGGACCAGAAAAAGCAGACCGAAGCCGACGTGATCATCAATCAGATGCTCACCGGCAGCGCGGCCTTGTTTTTCGACGGCGCCGCCGAAGCCTATACCTTTGAGATCAAGTCTACCTTTGTACGCAGCGTGTCCGAGCCCACCAATGAAAACATCACCAAAGGCGGCAAGGACGCGTTTGTGGAACGCTGGCTCATCAATACCGCCTTGGTGCGCAGCCGCCTGCATTCGCCGGATATCGTGGTGGAAACGGTGACGGTAGGGCGCCAGTCCAACACCAACATCGCCGTGGTGTACCTGCAAAACACCGCGAACCCAGATTTGGTCCAGAAAGCCAAGGACTGCCTTTTGGGCATGGACGTGGATTCCATCGCTTCCCTGGGCATCGTGGAGGAAGCCCTGTGCGGGGACGACAATTCCATCTTCCCTCAGGTCACCAACACCGAACGTCCCGACTCCTTCTGCGCCGACATCAACGAAGGCTACATCGGCATCATCATCGACGGGTTCCCTTTTGCCCTGCTGGTGCCCGGGAGCCTCCTGCAGCAGATGCAGGCTCCCGAGGACTACGCGCGCCATCCGGTGTTCGCCTCCGCCATCCGGGTGCTGCGGTTCTTGCTTATGGGCGTAACCCTGCTGCTTCCCGGCTTTTATGTCTCCATCCTGTCCTATCACCAGGAAATGCTGCCTTCGCGGCTGGTACAGTCCATTATGAAAGCGCGGCTGGAGGTTCCTTTCGATGAGCTCATTGAAATGCTCGTCATGCTGGTGGCCTTTGAGGTGCTCATCGAGGCGGGCCTTCGCATGCCCAAAAACATCGGGCAGGCGGTGTCCATTGTGGGGGCGCTGATCGTGGGGGAAGCGGCGGTCAGCGCAAAGCTTATCTCACCGGCGGTGGTCATCGTGGTGGCCATTACCGCCATTGCGTCCTTTACCCTTCCCAGCCAGGATTTGAGCAACGCTGTACGGGTGTGGCGTTTCGTGCTGCTGCTGTTCAGCGGGGTGCTGGGCCTGGTGGGCCTGGTGCTGGGCGCTATTTTGCTCACCCTGCGCATTTGCAGCCTGGAAGTGTTGGGCGTGCCCTATATGGCGCCGATCATCGGAGGCCACACCAAAACCAAGGACAGTTATTTCCGCCGTCCCTTCCTGCAGGATCAAAAGCGGCCGGAATTTTTGGGAAATCAGAACAAGACAAGGCGGAGGACAAAAGGATGAAACGAAATACCAAGGCACTCATCGGCAGTTTGTTCCTCTTTGCCCTGGTGTTTTCCGTAAACGCCGGCAGCAAGACAAACCTGCCTCAGCGGGAGGAACTGACCCGCAAAACTCTGGTTCAGGCCATCGGAGTGGATAAGCTTTCCGACGATGCCATGCGCGTGACGTTTGCCCCGGCCATGAGCCGGGACCAGGAAAGCCTGCAAGGATCCACCGAGGAGATCAACAACGTGGTCATCAGCGACGGGAAGACTTTCTTTGAGGCGCTCAAAAAGGCGCAGACCTTCATGAGCAACACCGTTTATTTGGGACAGGTGGACCTGATCGTTGTGGGAGAGGAAGCGGCCCGGGAGGACCTGGGCAAATACATTGATTTTGTCACCCGCGACCAGGATATGCGTATGAGCCTTCATATCGTAGTGGCCAAAGGCGCGACGGCGGAAGAAGTGCTGCGCTGCAACAGCGACGACGGAGCCACTTCTTTTGAAACCATTCAATCCCTCCTGTTGGACGCAGGAGAAATGTCCTACTCGAGTGAAATCCAGCTGCGCCAGGTGGTGCAAGCCACGGAAGAGGAAACGCTCGATCCCATTTTACCAGCGGTGACCATTGCCAAAAAGGAAGACGGTACCGGCGGGGCCGCCACCATCTCTATAGAGGGGTACGGTGTCTTCCAGGATACGAAGTTGCTGCGCTACCTGGAAAAGGACGCGGCAAAGGCCTATAATCTGCTGACCGGCCGGTTTGATAATTCGGTGGCGGTGTTGTCTGTAGAGGGCATCGGGACGCTGTCGGCCCAGCTGCTCAATGCAAGCGTGGACCTTTCTGTCCAAGAGAAGGATGGAAAGCCGGCCTTTACCTTCCGGGTTGGCCTGGCTGCCAACATCACCGAGCGGGTCGGCATGGATGGAAGCGCCAAGGCTCAGGAACTGCGCTTTACCGAGGATACCATGCAGCAGCTGGAGGAAAACCTTTCCGGCCAGCTGAAGGAGGAGATGGAATGGGTGGTCGCCCAAGCGCAGGCGGACGGGGTGGATTATCTGGGCCTTTCGGACCATCTCTACCGCAGCGATCCGGATTGGTGGGACAGGGTGAAAGACGAGTGGGAAACGCTCTATCCGACGTTGACGGTAAATGTGGAACTCGAATCTCAGATTCTGAGCTTTTATACGGTCAATCAAGGTCTCAGCATGGAAGAATGAGCGGATAGGAGGAACACCCAATGACTATATTTTTGTTGACCCTCGCAGCGGTGACCGGCTTTGACCTGTGGAAGAATTGCGGAAAGGAAAAACGGGCGGTAATCACCTATCTGATCTTTGCCTTGCTGGCGCTGGGGCTTGGCGTCGCCTATTTCCTCAACCCCACACAAATGAGTCTGACCCGTCTGCTGCTGGGCTGATGCCCCCATTGCTTCAATAAAGGTGTGAGCGGAAATGAATGAAAAAAATACCCTGTCGGTGCGGCAGATGTTCGTGCTGTTTTTGCTGTTTCTGGGGGTACCGTCCCTGCCGCTGCTGGTGCCGGAAGCGGCCCATATCGGAAAAACGGCCTCTTGGCTCATCCCGCTGGCGGGCGGCCTCCTCTTTTTGCCTCTTTTCTTCCTGTATGGGTACCTGGTACGGCGCATGGGAGAACGGGGGCTGTCGGAGGTGTTCTGCCAGGTATTCGGCAAGCCGGTGGGAATGGCGGTCAACATCCTCTACCTGCTGTGGGGGACCCTGCTGTGCGCTTTTTACCTGCGCCAGTTCGGCGAACGCATCATCACCACCATTTTTACCGAAACGAGCATCGCCGTTTTCCTGGTGGTCATGCTGTTTGCGGTCCTCTATACGGTTAAGCTGGGGCTCAAATCCATCGCCCGTGCGGGAACCCTTTTCTTCTTTGCCATTGTAGTGGTTTATGCGATCTGTTACGGAGCGCTGAGCCAATCGGTGGAGACAAAAAATCTGACCCCGGTTTCCTGGCAGGATACCCTGCCGGTACTGGGCGGCGGTGTGATTATTACCGCTGTCCTTTGTTACATGGTGATTTTCCTCTTTTTCTCGGACAACCTGCGGGACCGGCACCGGTTCCAAAAGGGAGGCCTGATCGCCGTCGGTATTCTTTCCGCCTTTCTGGTGCTGGCGGTAGCAATTCCGGTGGGTCTGTTCGGACATGAGGCGGTTTCCAAGATGAGCTTCCCGTTCTTTGCCGCTGCGAAGAGCGTATCCCTGTTCGGTACCATCGAGCGGGTGGAAGCGGCCGTGGTGGCGGCGCTGACGGTGGGGGACTTCGTTATCGTCACCCTTCTGGCTTTCTTATGTCTAAAGCTTACCAGCTTCGTTTCCGGCGCCCATAAACCCAATGCCTACGCAAACGTCTTCGTCATTCTGGTGTTTGTTCTGTCTCTGGCGATCGGCAGCAACACACTGGAGCTGCGACGGCTGTACACCCAGTTGATTTTACCGGTAAATCTGGTGATGGGAGTGGGAATCCCAATCCTGTTGCTGTTAACGGGAAAGCTGCGCAAAAAGCTGTAAATGCAATGCGCTTGTTTTTAGCAGGAGGTAGGGGAAGGAAAGCCCGAGGCGAGCCGGACGCAAAATACCACGCAAACAAGGGAGGCGCGGCGAAACTTCGCCGCGCCTCCCTTGGCGTTTGGAATATCCGTGCCGGCCAATAGCTTACATTAGCTTGGTTTCTTCCAGCCGTCGCTCGAAGAATTCGTTCATCCGGATCAAAGGCTTTCGAAGTACCAGGCCGATGGCCAGCGCTACGGGTATATGGGCGAACAGCCCCAGCAAATTGAGCAGATAGTGATTGCCGTACATCCCGGCAATGGTTTCCCGCATGGCGTTAATGCCGGCGGTAAAGGGAAGGAAGGGATTGACGGCCTTGAAAAAGTCCGGTGTGACCTCGATGGGAAAGGTGCCGCCGGCCCCCGCTACCTGGATGACCAAAAGAATGACAGCGATGGCTTTGCCCACGTCTCCGAAGGAAACGGTCAGAGTATAGATAAGCAGAGTGAACACCACGCTGGAGCAGACGCCGGCCAATATAAACAGGCCTGGATTCTGGCATTGGATGTGCAGAAGATACAAGTCGCCCAGGCATACGATAAGGGACTGGAGAATGCCGCAGAGCATGAAAAGCAGGTAGCGGCCGAAGTAAAGCTGGTAGGGCTTAAAGTGAGCGTATTTCTCTTCTTCTTTCACCCGGGCCTTTAGAATTGCTACAAGAACCAGACCTCCTACCCAGATGGCCAGGATGGTGTAGAAGGGCGCCATGGCGGAACCGTAGTTGGCGATAGGGTAGAGGGAGGTGGACTCCACCTCTACTGGCTCGGACAGAAAGCTCGCCATCAGAGAGGGATCGTTTTGCATGAGCGCTTCGAGTTTTTGCATGGCTTCACCCTCAGATACGCCCCGCAGTTCCTCGAGTACCTGGTCGAGCCGTCCTTTGGCACTGTCAATCAAAGACTGCGTGCCGCGCAGCGCGTCCACCCCGTGAGACAGAGCACTTTTGAGGCTGTCCGCCGAACCTGCCAGCAGGGAAGTGGAGCGGCTGGCGGAGGACAAAAGCCCAGAGAAATCGGTGAGCGTATCGAAGACCCCATCCATGGTGGAGGTGAGCTGGGGAGCCAGCTGAGAGTGAAGAAGCGAATCAAAAGCCTGCCAATCCGATGAAAGCGTTGCTGCCAAAGCCTTGAGCTCCTGACGCTTTTGCACGGAAAGTTCGCCGGAGGCGTTTAGGTCGGCGATGGCCGAGGAAAGCCGGTCGCTCAGCTGTTGCTGCTTTTGGATCAGGGCGGCGATCTGGTCACAGGCTTTCGAGAGAAGTTGCAGGTCGGGGAACCGCTCATGCAAAGACTCGAGGGCGGAGGAGAGGGAACGGCATAAGAGCAGTACCCGGTCGCTGGCGGTTTTGGCAGAGGTAAGCGATTCCACTGCACCTTCCCGTCCCGCATCCAAGCGGTCGAGCGCGGCGTCGAGTTCCCGCCCGGACGACTGGACAAGCGTAGAGGCGGAGGAACTCACCGTGTCTAGGGAAGAAGAGAGAAGCCGGGAAAGCTGGCGCGAGGAGGTGATGACCCCTTTTATATCGGTGACGGTCTGCTGTCCGTCGGCCAGGAGAGCGTTTCCTTCAGGAAGAGCCAGGGAAAGCAGGTCGGCAGCATCGGATACCGAGAGAGCTGCACTTTCCAAAGAACCGAGGGTGACGGAAATCTCGTCAAGGTTTCCACTTGCCTGTTCCAGGGAAGAAAGGAGGGCATCCATGGCCGAACGCCCGCCGCTTTGGAGCGTTTCATCGGTCAGGTTGAGGGCTTTGCCGGCCACTTCGGTCACGGTAGCAATAAAGGTCTTGTTGACCTCCTGCTGCACTACGCCCACCCCCTTGTCGGTGATTTTGGGAGCGATGGCGTTTTTCTTTTCATTGACATAGTACTCAATGGTAGGACGACGAATGTCGCTTGTGAGAAAACTGGCGATTTTTTCGCTGAAATCGGCGGGAATGAGGATGGTGGCGTAATACTCCCCGCTTTTCACCCCTTCCATGGCCTCATCGGCGTTGTCCATAATTTCCCAACCGATTTGGCGATTGGTAGCGAGCTTTTCGACAATCATGCGTCCGATGTTCAACTCAGTTCCTTCCAGGGTGGTGCCCTCGTCCTGGCTGGCGACTGCCACCCGGATGCCTTGGGTATTGGAATAGGGGTCCCAGTTGGCAGCAATGTTGAACCAAGCATAGAGGGAGGGAATGACGATGATACCGACGGCCACCACCAATGCAATCCAGTTGGTGGCAAGACGCCTAAGATCGGTGACAAAAATGGAAAGAATGTTTTTCATATGGTTTCACACTTTCACGAATTTTTTCTGAGTTGCAATCGGTAAGAAAAAAGTGGATGGCCTGTGGCTTGCATCCGACTTGTAATACTTGTTTTGTAATTCTTTTTTAACCGGACAAGCTATTGAAAATACGGCGCAGGCATGTTTTAATGAGTGAGTCATGTGTCGTTTTTTTGCTCCAGGCTTCGAGAATCCCCTGTCCGCAAGATTCCTTTATCGAGCTTCAGGTGGAGAGTTGAAACCAGGCGGAAGAACTGGCGGTTTTTTAATCCGGCCGAGAAAACCGCTCGCACAATTGCCGTCTGCGGCAGCGGCAGAATGGATGTTTCTATGGTTTTTTCCAGCCTGATTTTTCTCTACCTGTTTTTGCCTGTTTGCCTGATCTTGTATTTTTTAGCAAGAAAAATGAAGGTCAAAAACATCATCCTCCTGGTCCTTTCCCTGCTTTTTTACGCCTGGGGCGAACCGGTATGGGTAATCCTGCTGATCTTTTCCGGTTTTGTGGATTACTTTAACGGCCGGATCATCGAAGCAAACCGGGGCACCAAGTATGCAAAAATGGCCCTGATCGCCTCTATCGTCATTAATTTGGGGCTTCTGGGCGTGTTCAAATATTCGGCCTTTTTCATCCAGAGCATCAATGGGCTCTTTTCCGCCCATCTGCCCTTTGCCGAGTTCGCGCTGCCCATCGGCATTTCTTTCTACACCTTCCAGACTCTGAGCTACACCATCGACGTCTACCGCGGGAATACCAAAGCACAGATGAAATTTTCCAATTTTCTGCTCTATGTTTCGCTGTTCCCGCAGTTGATCGCGGGCCCAATTGTGCGTTACACCGACGTGGCCGAGCAGATTGATAACCGCACCACCACCCTTTCGGGTTTTAAAAACGGAGCCATCCGCTTTTTGACCGGCCTTGCCAAAAAGGTGCTCATCGCCAACTACGCCGGATCGGTGTGCCAGCAGCTGCTTTCGAGCAATCTTTCCGAGCTGACCACGGCGGGGGCATGGTTCGGCATTTTCCTCTTCGCCGTCCAGATTTACTTTGATTTCTCCGGTTATTCCGACATGGCCATCGGCCTTGGAAAAATTTTCGGCTTTGCCTATCCGGAGAACTTCAATTACCCCTATATCTGCACTTCCATCACCGATTTCTGGAGACGCTGGCACATTTCCCTGAGTTCCTTTTTCCGGGATTACGTGTACATTCCCTTGGGCGGCAACCGCAGGCATCTGGTGCTGAACCTCTTGATCGTTTGGTCGCTGACGGGCCTGTGGCACGGGGCCAGCTGGAACTTTGTCCTTTGGGGGCTTTACTACTTTGTGTTCCTCTTCTTTGAAAAGGTGATCCTCAAGGGAAAGATGGAGCAGATGCCTTGGTATGTCAAGCGGCCTTATTCGCTTTTGGTGGTCCTGATCGGCTGGGCCTTCTTTTATTTCACCGATCTCGGTCAGCTGGGGACCTTCTTCCAAAGTTTCTTCTTTGCAAGCCCCAACGGACTGATCGACACCACCTCTCAGACGATCATTATCAACAATTCCCTGTTTGCAGTCATTGCGGTGATCGCCTGCTTGCCGCTATCCAAGTACGTCAAGAAGCTGGTCAATTATGTGGGACAGCAAAAGGGCAACGCCGGTATGGTGGTGCAGTTTTCGCTGAACTTTGTGTATATGGCGGGCGTGCTCTTCTTCTGCACCGCGTCCCTAGTGGGGCAGAGCTACAACCCGTTTCTCTATTTTCGGTTTTAAGGAGGGAAGGAGCATATGCGTGATTTACAGCTTGAAAAAGAAGCCCGGCGGCAGCGCCGTAACCTATTCACCAGCATTTTGTGCCTGACCTTTGTGGTTCCGCTGATTTTCCTCGGCGCCGTATCTTTGGTGGACGGGAAGGCCGAGGTTTCACAGGATGAGAACCGGGAGCTGGCCCAATGGCCCTCCTTCTCCTTTTCCTCTCTCTTCTCCGGCGAATACTTTCAGAAGCTGGACGCGTATTATACCGACCAGTTTCCTTTCCGCAACATGTTCTTGTCGGTCAATAAGTTTCTCAATAACCTCTATTTCGTACCCACCGGGGACGATATGACCATCATCAAAGGAAACCAGGCCGGCATTGGCGGCGATGAGGAAAGCAAAGCGCCGTCTTCCTCCCAGGTGTCCTCCGGCAGCGACTCGTCCAGTCCATCAGAAGGCTCTTCTTCCGAGCCGAGTTCCTCCGAGCCGGACAACAACACGCCCGTGGATATCGATGGAACCGCGGACGCAGAGGTGAAGGAAAACTACACCATCATCTTAAAGGACCGGATTATGGAGCAGTATACCGTCAGCCCCACCTATTTACCCATCCATGCGCAGCTGGTCAACTCCATCAAAGAACAGCTTCCGGAATGCAGGGTGTTCTCCTTGACTGCGCCTACGTCGGTGGAGTTTTACTCGCCCAATCAATATCACACCGGCAACAAGTCCCAGCTTCGCACGCTGGAAATTCTCAAGGAAAACCTGTCGGACGATGTCATCCAGGTCAACGCCTACGGCAAGCTTCGAAACCATACTGACGAATACATCTATTTCCGCTCCGACCATCACTGGACCCAGCTGGGCGCTTATTATGCCTACACGGCCTTTTGCGAATCAGCCGGGTTTCAGGCCCATGATTTGAGCGAATACCAGACCGGGCGGTATGAAAACTTCCTGGGGACGCTCTACCGGGCGGCGAAGAATTATCCCCAGTCGGACAAGGTACGGGATAACCCGGATTACCTGGATTACTACGTGCCCTTGAGCACCCATAACGGGGAAATCTACGGCGACGCCAATTATACCGTCCAGTATAACATCCAGGCGGTGAAGACCGGGCTTAACAATCCCACCTACGCCTATGACTGCTTCTGCGGGGATGCTGCTCTCATCAAGTTTACCAGCGACTGCGGCACCGGCAAGAAGCTCATCATGACCAAGGATTCCTTCGGCAACGCCTTCATCCCCTTCCTGCTTGACCATTATTCCGAGGTATATGTGGTGGATCCCCGCCATGTGTCCAAGGTGTTCGGTGACAGCTTCGATCTGACCGATTTTGTCCGGGAGCATCAGATCGACGATGTGCTGGTGATGAACTACGCCTTCGCCGCGCAGGAAAAGAGCTATCTTACCAAGCTGGAGTCCATTATTTGACAGAGGGTAAAAATGTGCGCTGCGGGCTTTCTTCTTAAGAAGAAAGCCCGCAGCTTTTTCTTTAGTAGAACTTCAAAGGAACAAGCCGCTACCGCCAAAATGGAAGGATTGCGAAAATGCTTTGTAGCCGGGCCTGGAAATTGGTCGAAAGGGGTGCTTATCCGTGCGGTTTTAGCCGAGTCTTTCGGTTACCGGAACAGATCCCAAAGCCGGTCGAAGAAGTTCTTGTCCTCCACCTCTTCCTGGACCTCCTCTTTGGGAGTTTCCTTGGTCAAAGCAGGCGTCTGGATGACGAACTGCACGGAATTGGGCACGATTTTGTCCGACACAAAGGAAACCGGCGTGCTCCCTTCCTCGCTCTTTTCCAGGAAGTCAAACTGATCCAGATAAGAGGAGGATTCCCCGATCCCCTCATGCAGCAGATGCTGGCCGTCCGCCAACTTCTGCACCTCGGAGGGAATGGCCGCGCTCTGGGAAGAAATCTGATCGAGCCCGCTCGAAAGGGCGGTCAAACCTTCGCGCATCTGAGCAGCGCCCTCTTGGAGCTGGCCGCTGTTGGCCTTGAGCTGGGTGAGACCGTCGTTTAAGGACCGGATGCCTCCCACCAGCTGATGGATACCGTCGGACAGCCCGTTGATCTTTTGATCCACGCTGGCAAGCTGGTCCTCCGCCTTTTGTAGCAGTTCCATGGCCTCTTGCTGGTATTCCTCAGGAACCAAGGTGGCAATGAGCTCTCTCACGTAGGAAAGGGCTTCTTCCACCCGGGCTTTGATCTCCCGATAATAGCTTAGCATCTTTTCTCCCTGCTCGGCAAAGGAATTGACTGCGGCGGTGATGTCGCCGCACCCGTCGGACAGGGCGTTCACCGCGTTTGTGTATTCGTCGATGCCGCCGGTGAGGGCCCCGGCTCCATCCTTTGCCTGGGCAGCGCCGTGCGCCAGCTGATCGAGCCCGCCGGACAGGGCGGTCAGCCCCTTCTTGAGCTGGATGGTACCGTCATAAAGCTGACCGGTGGCGTCGGACATCTGTCCCACCGCGTCCTTGATTTCCTGGGTATCCACATCCATAAAGCTGTTGATGTCGAAGTACGAGCAGGTGATGCTGATGGCGTCCATGGAGAAGTCCTTGGCCTCAAAAGAGAGATGGTATTCGCCTTCCCGCCCGGCCATGGCCATATAGGCGAGGGTGGCGGTGCGTCCTACAATGACGGTGGTGGCGCCCGGGGCACTGATCTTCGAACACACGTCCAGGTTTAAGGGCAGCTGGATCTGAGACAGATAGTTCTCTGCAAAATAGGGCTTTGCGTCCGGATTTGGGTGCACCTTAATGGTGATTTCCACCTTGCCGGACTTGCCGATCAGTTCCTGCGGGTCCATGGCTTTGCCGTCCAGCGCGTATTTGAACTCGTAAGTGAAGGGAAGCGCGCCGCTGACCGGGGTGCCCTGATAGTAAAGTCCCTTTTCGCTTTTGGACCGGGTGAAGGAAATTTCGTCCCCCTTTACCGTCGGCTCCTGAGAATCGGTCAGATTCTGGATATCGGTATAATTGCCGTAATCGGTGTATACCCCGTCGGCCGGAGTTTCCAGATGGTTGACCACATACATGGAAGCCATGCTTCCGTCGGCATTGAGGGTGACGTATACGGTTTCGTCCTTTGCCAGAGCCTGGGCCTTGCTGTCGGTAGCCGGCTCCCCGCCGGCGGTCTGGGTTTCTGCCGCGGGCATTACGGCGGGAGTGGAAGCCGAGGCAAAGGTAGCGGTGGTAATCAGCAGCACCGCGGTGAGCAAGATGGAAAGAACCCGTTTCATCGCAATCGCTCCTTTCGCGTGGGTAGCTTTGCCGGATGTTTCGCTTCATGGGGTTTTCTTATGGGCTTTTTATTTGCTTTTGGGACGGGGAGCTTTATAAAAGTGCTTCGTTCCAAGAGAGGTAACCCGGATGACCGGGTCTAGGAGAGTCAATAGGATGGGAAGCAGGGTAAGGACCAGCACGCCGGAGAGGGCCGCGCCGCGCCCGAGCAGCGTGCCGATTTCGCTGATGGACCCAATTTGGGACACAAGCCCGTAGGAGAAGCCGGCCGTTGCTAGAATGAGGGCGGAAATGACCACCGAGGGCCCGGCTGTCTGAATGGCGGACACGGCGGCTTCCCGGGGCGGCTGGATGCGCCGGAATTCCGTATAGCGGGTGGTGAGCAAAATCGCGTAGTCGATGGTGGCGCCCAGCTGCAGGGAGCTTACCACCAGATACCCGATGAACAACAGCTTCGACCCGGAGAAATAGGGCACGCTCATGTTGATCCAGATGGACGCCTCGATGGCGAAAATCAGGATTACCGGGATGGACAAAGACCGCTGGATCAGCAGGATGATAATTCCCACCGCCAGAATGGAAAAGAGATTAACCACCATAATGTCCTGCGATACCGTGTCCTTGATGTCCAGGACGCTGGTGGGGGTTCCCGCGGCCAGCCACTGGTCGGGATAGTACCGCTGGGCGGCGGCCTTAATGTCCTCCACGGCGGCAAAGACCGCGTCCGATTCCCCTTCTATGTTCAGCGATACGATCATGCGGCTGTAATCCTCGGAGATGAACATATCCCGGACCGCCTGGGGCATCATGTCCCTTGGAATGGCCGGATCCGCCATGGTGGCCAAAGCCTGCACGCTTCCCACTGCGTTCATGTCGGAAAGTTCGTTTGCCAGCTGGGCCTCCTTGGCCACGCTGTCGTTGGGAACCAGCAGGATGACGGGATTGCTGACGCCGAACCGGTCCTCCACCTTTTGTTTGGCCACGGCTACTTCGCCCTGGGCCGAGCTGCCCGACGAATCGCCGTAGAGGAAGGAATTGTGGTTCTGCGCCAGGAAGCAGGGAATCAGCAGCACCAGCACCACCCCTATAATCACCCACCGGGATTTGAGAACCCCTCGCCCCAGCTTGCCGAATTGAGGCATCAGCTGGCGGTGGGCGCTTTTCTCAATGACCTTGTGCATGGTCAAGATGATGATGGGGGTCAGGATGATGACGCTCAAAAAGCTGATGACGATGCCCTTGGCAAGGACCAATCCTAAGTCCGTCCCGATGGAATACTGCATGAACACCAGCGCCAAAAAGCCCGCCACCGTGGTCAGGCTGGAGGCGGCGATGGAGGAGATGGATGCTTTGGTAGCGGTCACTACCGCGTCGTAAACGCTGTCGGTTTTCTTTCGTTCCTCCAGGTACCGGTGCATCAGGAACAGAGAATAGTCCATGGACATGGCCAGCTGCAAAATGGATGCCATGCCGTGGGTGATGAAAGAGACTTCGCCGAAGAACAGGTTGGTGCCCATGTTGATGACGATGGACACGCCGATGACAAACAAAAGAATGAACGGCTCAATCCACGTGGAGGAAGCCAGCATCAGGATAAGGATGCACAGCGGGATGACCACCAGCACGATGGTGGTGATTTCCCCGTTCATCACGCTGTTCATATTGCGGTTTTCCTCCGCGGCGCCAGTAATGTAGAGCGGCTTGTCGGTCAGGGTACGGATTTCCTCCAGAGCGGCCCCCGACTTGGGCGAATAGCTCCCTTCAGTGAACTGGACGGTATAGAGGGCCGCCCCGTCCTTATAATAACTGTCGAGATAGCTTTGGTCGATAAATTCCAAGGGCGTGTTGATATCGGCCACCGAGTCGAGCCAAAGCACGGCCGATACGTTTTCCACCCCTTCTATTTTCGTTTTTAGGTCCGCCGCTTCCCGCAGGGATACGTCTTCCACCATCACCGAGGCAGTGCCGGGATAGCTGAATTCCTCTTCCAGCACGGTAATGGCTTGTTTGGTGGTGGATTCTTCCGGTAGATATTCCGCCAAATCGTAATTGACCTGTACCAGAGGAATCATCACGAGACTTGCCACCACCAGCACCAGAAAGATGGAGCAGACGAGAATGCGGTGGTGGAGAATGAAATGTAGGACCCGGTCCAATCAGACCACCTCCTATTCGTGTTTGGGCGGGTACTTGCAGGGAATGCTTCCGAGCAAAAGGCCCAGAAGCTCACTGATCAACGTACGAAGGCGGCTTCCATCTCCGCCGTAGTGGTTGAACACTGTGAAAATCCCTTCCAGAATCGCGCCTGCCATGGCGTCGGCCAAAAGTGGGTCACACTGGGGAAGAATATCCCGGGAAAGCCGCCCGCTGATCATGGCGGAAAGCTCCGCCCGAGCGTTCTTATAGGGGCTGCCTGCGCTTTTGTTCATTAAAATCAAAAACTGGGGCCGGTTTTCCAGGAAGGTTTCAGTAATCAGGTCGGTGATCTGGTTAAGGGTGGGGAGAGTCATCAGGTCCTGGGTGTCCACCGGGATGGAAATCAGCCGGTTGAGAGACTGCCACACCGGAGAAATGATGCTCTCAAAGAGCGCGTCCTTTCCGCCGAAATAAGCGTAGACGTTGCCCACCGTAATGCCGGCCTGGGCGGCGATGTTTCGCATGGACGACTGCTGGTAGCCGGCGTTTAGGAATTCCTCCGTGGCGGCGGCGATGATTTTGTTGCGCACATCGTCCTTTTGCACCTGCATAGAGTTCACCTCCGAAAAAGCAGATTTGAAAGTTAAACGAGTGTTCATTTTTCCGCTTTTATGATACCACTGGAAAAGGATGATGTCAATATTGAATGGTTGTTTAATATTGTCCATCTGTGAAAAAAGTGTGAATTTTTCAAGAAGGAGCAGACTGGAAAAACTGGGCCTTCCCGAAGCGCAGACGGAAAAGGATTGCCTTGGGGCCGCCGAGGTGATAAAATAAGACCAATTGAGGGAAAAGGAAGGGTTTTGATGCGCATCCTTGTGCTTTGCGACGATACCTATCATGCGGGAGAAACCGTCCGCGAGGGGCTGCTGCCCCTGGAAAGGGACGGGGTTTCCTTTGTGTTTTGTGAAGATGGACAAGGGCTCACCAACCAGGGGCTTGCGTCCTATGAGCTGGTGCTGCTCTCCAAGTCGGACCAGCGGTCTATGGAAGATGAACGGCCTTGGCTGACCGAAGAGAGCCTGGACGCGCTGGAAACCTATGTAGGGGAAGGCGGCGGGCTGCTGGCGGTCCATTCGGGGACCTGCTATGACGGAAATGAGCGCATGGAACGGCTGCTGGGCGGCGTGTTTTTGACCCATCCGAAGCAGTGCCCGGTGACGCTGACCCCCTGTGGGGAGGACGAGCTGACCGCCGGCGTTTCCCCGTTTACCGTCACCGACGAGTTTTACACCATGCGCCTTTCGGACCCACAGGTGAAGATTCACGCCACTCTCGAAAGCGAGCACGGCAGCCAGCCTGCGGTGTGGACCAAACGGGTGGGGTTTGGACGGGTGTGCTGTATTACCCCGGCCCACAACCCGAAGTCCTGGAACATTTCCGCCTTTGCAAGGCTGCTTGAAAACGCCGTCCGGTTTTGCACAAAGCCGGTGGGCACGGTGCTGGTAACCGGTGCCGGAAGGGGGCTGGGCTTTAGCCTGACCGAAGCGCTTTTGCGGCATAACTGGCAGGTGGTCGCCGGGGAATACGATCCTAAGGTTTCGTTTTTGCCAAAGCTTTCGGAAGAATTTAAGGGTCGCCTCTGGGTGACGCCTTTAGACGTGACCAGCCCGCAAAGCCTGCAAGCGGCCAAGGCGTTCACCGCCCGCACCGCAGGGACGCTGGACCTGCTCATCAGCAACGCCGGCGTATACGGCCGCCACGAGGACGATTCTTATGAAGAGGGCCTTTATCCCGACGAGATGCTGCGCGACTATCAGGTTAACGCCATAGGGCCGGTCCTGCTCATGGAAGCGTTTGCCCCGCTGATGGAGAAAAGCGGGTGCCGGCGGATTTGTGTGGTGTCCTCCGAAGCGGGGAGCATCGGGGCCTGCTGGCGGCAGAACGCTTTCGGCTACAGCATGTCCAAGGCGGCGGTGAACATGGGCGTGCAGATTTGGTTTCACTGCCTGCGCCCCAAGGGATACACCTTCCGCCTTTATCATCCGGGGTATCTGCGCACCTATATGCTGGGGGAAAAGAACCTTAAGGCGGATTTAGAGCCGGAGGAAGGGGCAAGGCTGGCCCTCGGCTATTTCCTCTTTGACCTTCCCGACGAGGATACCCTGACTTTACACAGTTTCGACGGAAGGGAATACCCCTGGTAAACGCCGTTGCCGCGGATGTCCGCGGAGTTTGGAGACAGATAGATGGAATATATTATTCTGGATTTGGAGTGGAACGGGGCGTGGTCCAAGCGCACGGGAAAATACTTCAATGAAATCATTGAGATCGGCGCGGTGCGCCTGCATGAAAACCGCGTTGTTGCCGACGAGTTCAAAGCCCTGATCCGCCCCCGGGTCAGCGGAAAGCTTACGAGCTTGGTCAGCGACCTGACCAGCATCACCGATCAGGAGCTGCAAAACGGCACTACCTTCTGCCGGGCCATGGAACGGTTCGGCCGGTGGGTGGGGAACCGGGAAAACGTGGTGATGACCTGGGGGAACACCGATCTGCTGGTGCTTATCGAGAATTTTCGCTTTTATTACGGGACCGGCCGGATCCGGTTTTTAAGCCAGTACGCCGACCTGCAAAAGTATTGCCAGAGCGAGATGAAGATGGGCGGCGGCAACCATCTGGGACTCTTAAAGGCAGCCCAGATGCTGGAAATCCCGGTGGATGAAAACAGCCTTCACCGGGCGCTGGACGACAGCCGCCTGTCTGCGAAGGTGTTTGACCGGCTCTATGACGAAAAACGGCTTGCAGCCTTTATCCGAAGCGCTCTGACCGAAGATTTTTACCGGCGGCTGACCTTTAAAAACAAGGTCATCAGCGACATCCAGTCCCCCCTCATCGAGCGCCAGGAGCTGGTGGTGCGCTGCCCCGCCTGTCAAAAGCGCATGCGCCGCAAGGGAAAATGGACCTTCCGGGGCCGATTTTTCAAGGCATCCTTTGTCTGCCGCAGCTGCCAGAAGGAATATACCGCCCGGCTGCAGTTCAAGCAGGAGTTTGACGGGGTGGTGACCAAGCGGATTGTGGAGGAAAAGCTGCCCCCGGCGCAGGAGCCGGAGAAAGTCGCGGCAAAGGAATAAGCGGAATGAAGGAGGGCGCGTCCCTTAAATTCCCGGGGTTGACCGCGCGGCAGGCGGCGTATGACGGTCCGCCGCGCGGCCTTTTGTCTCTCCTTCGGACAAAATCATGGCGAATGTCCGGTTTTCCCGGATATTCGCCGCCCAAGACGGCATATAGATTGGATAAGAATCCAGTGCGGAGGTGTCGCCATTGGACGGGTTGGAACAATGGATCGAACAAGTCAACAGCGCGGTCCACTCCTTTGTGTGGGGACCGGTGATGATCTGCATCCTGGTGGGAGCCGGCATCTGGTTTACCATCGGGACGCGTTTTTTTCAGGTGCGCAAAATCGGCGCCATCTGCGGCACCTTAGGCAGCGTCTTCAAACGGAAGAAGGACCGGGACGCGGGGGCCATTTCGCCCTTTCAGGCGGTATCGGCGGCGCTGGCGGGAACGCTCGGCGTGGGCAACATCGTGGGGGTGGCCACCGCCATCACCATCGGCGGCCCGGGCGCGGTCTTCTGGATGTGGGTGTCCGCCTTTTTCGGGATGATGACCAAGTACGCGGAAGTGGTGCTGGCGGTCCATTACCGGGAACGAAACGGCCGAGGCGAATGGGTGGGCGGCCCCATGTACTATCTCAAAAATGGCCTGCATTCCAAGTTCCTGGCCGGAGCTTTCGCGGTCTTCGGGGTCTGCGCCTCCTTCGGCATCGGCAACATGACCCAGGCAAACGCCATTTCCTCCTATTCGCAAAACGTCTTCGGCGTCCCCACCGCCGTGACCGGTGTGATAATCGCCATCATCACCGGCCTTGTCATCATCGGCGGCATCAAGCGCATCGCCGGAGTGACTGAAAAAATTGTCCCTTTTATGGCGATTCTCTATATTGTGGGCGCGGGCGCGGTGATCGTGGTGCATTATAAAGCCGTGCCGGACGCGTTGAGCGCGATTTTTTCCGGTGCCTTCGCCTTCGAGCCGCTGGCCGGGGGAATTGCGGGCAGCGCCATGGCCCGGGCCATCCAGGTGGGCATCTCCAAGGGCGTCTTTTCCAACGAAGCGGGCCTTGGCAGCGCGTCCATCGTCCACGCGGCGGCGGATACTCCTCATCCGGCCCGGCAGGGGCTTTGGGGGGCTTTCGAGGTGTTTGCCGACACGCTGGTGGTCTGCACCATCACGGCGCTGGCGGTGCTGTCCTGCGGGCTGTGGGAAAACCCGGAGATCACCGGCGTGACCCTGACCCAGAAAACCTTTGAGAGCGTGTTCGGCCCCTTCGGCGGGGCGTTTCTCGCCGTATCCATCATCTTTTTTGCTTTCGCCACCATCATCGGCTGGTCCTATTACGGGGAACGGTGCGGCGAGTACCTGTTCGGCGCAAAGTTTTTAATGCCCTATAAAGTGGTGTACGTGCTGATGACAGCGGTGGGCGCCGTGCTGGAGCTGACGCTGGTGTGGGATTTGTCGGATACGTTAAACGGCCTGATGGCCATTCCAAACCTCATCGGCCTGTTTGCGTTAAGCGGGATGGTGTTTAAGCTGACAAAGGAAGAGTTCCCCGGGCGGCGGGCTTTGGCAGCTCAGAAACGGGGACGAAAGAAGCAAAGGATGCGAAGATAAATGGAAGCGTTTTTCTGTGAGCAGTGCCCGAGAAAGTGTCGGGCTGTGCGCACTGCCACGGCCGGCGAGGGCTTTTGCAGCATGCCCGCCGGGCCGGTGGTGGCCCGGGCGGCCCCTCATTTCTGGGAGGAACCGGTTTTAAGCGGGACAAAAGGATCGGGCGCGGTCTTTTTCTCCGGCTGCGTGCTCCAGTGCTGCTTTTGCCAGAACACGGAGATTTCCGCAGGCGGCTTTGGCAAGACGCTCACCCTAGAGGAGTTTGCCGCCTGTTTAGAAGGCTTGGTCAGGCAAGGGGTTCATAATCTCAACCTGGTCACTCCCACTCATTTTACCCATGTGATTCGCGAGGTTCTCGCCCGGTACAAGCCGGCCGTGCCGGTGGTCTATAACTGCGGCGGGTATGAGCTGCCAGAGACCCTGCGCACGTTGGAGGGCATGGTGGACATCTACCTGCCCGATCTCAAATACGTGGACCAGGATGCGTCCGCCCGGTATTCCGCCGCACCCGACTATTTTGCAGTTGCCTCTAAGGCTATTTTGGAGATGGCGAAACAGGTGGGTTCTGTGCAGCTCGGAAAGGACGGGCTGATGAAAAAGGGCCTGATCGTGCGCCACCTTATGCTGCCGGGGCACACCAGGGATTCCATCCGGGTGCTCGAATGGATCAAGGCCGAGCTGCCCAAGGGAACCTACGTGAGCCTTATGTGCCAGTATACCCCCTGCGGACGGGCGGACCGGTACCCGGAGCTTTCCCGCAAGGTGACGAAGCGGGAGTACGACAAGGTGCTCGACCGGCTGTTCGCCCTGGGGCTGGAACACGGCTTCGTACAGGAGCGGGCATCCGCCGCCGCCAAGTTCATCCCCGCCTTTGACCTGACCGGCGTGCCGGGAGAGGATCGGGAACGAAAATAAACCGAAAGAAGGGACAAGCCATGCCTCGGATTGTCAAGCCTCTTCCTACCTATACCAAAGGGGAAGAGCTCTTTAACGCCATCTCCCATGGAGTCGGCGCGCTTTTGGCGCTGGCAGCCCTGCCCATCCTGATCGTGTGGGCCGCCTTTTATGGGGACGTGTGGAGCGTGGTCAGCTGCAGCGTCTATGGAGCCACACTTCTTTTGCTTTACGTGATGTCCACCATCTACCATGCCCTTCGTATCGAAAAGGCCAAGCGCATCTTTCAGATCATCGACCATTGCTCCATCTTCCTGCTCATCGCCGGGACCTATACACCCTATACGCTGGTGACGCTGCGGCGGGAGGGAGCGTGGGGCTGGGTGCTCTTCGGCGTGGTGTGGGCGGCGGCCATCGGCGGCATCGTCTTAAACGCGGTGGATATGCACCGGTTTAAGGTAATTTCCATGATCTTTTATTTGTGCATGGGCTGGTCGGTGATGGTGGCGTTCGTGCCGCTCATCGAGGTGTTTTCCGGTCCGGGGCTTATGCTGATGATCGTAGGCGGCGTGTGCTACACGGTAGGAGCGGTGCTCTACGGACTGGGGAAAAAGATCAGGTACATGCATGCGGTGTGGCACCTGTTCGTGCTGGCGGGAAGTATTCTGCATTTCTTTTCCATCCTGTTCTACGTCCTGCCCAACCGGTGACCGGCAGTGTAGAGACGGAATAAAATACGCTTTTTTAGAAAAACAGAAAGGAGACCGTTATGATTCGTTTTGACCATATGAATTTCAATGTGCTAGACCTGGACAAATCCCTGCAGTTTTATGCGGACGCGTTGGATCTGCATCCAGTGCGCGAGCATGTGGAAGAGGACTTTCGCATCGTGTTCCTAGGTGACGGGAAAAGCCCCTTTTCTCTGGAGCTTACCTGGCTTAAGGACCGGGAGAAGCCCTACGACCTGGGCGAAAAGGAATACCACCTGGCCTTTACCACCGACCGGTACGACGAGCTGCACAGCCGCCACGAGCAAATGGGCGTGATCTGCTACGAAAACCCTTCTATGGGGATCTATTTCATTGCCGACCCGGACGGCTACTGGATTGAAATCGTACCGGAAAAAGCGTAAGGAACGGCACCTTTTCGAATGCGAGAGAAGGAGGTATCGCTCCTTATTACGCTGGAGAAAAAAGCATTTGTACATGTGTAGTTAAAACCACCGGCTATGCCGGTGGTTTTAACTTGATACGGGAAAAAATCGGCTGACGTCTTTCAAACGTACGGGAATCGGGTTTATTTCCGTGGTGTTTCCTCAGCCAGAAATCGGCGGATGGACCTTTTTGCAATATTGGACCTCTACCGGTAGTTTTTTATCATTGAATGAAGGAAGAGGCCTGCGGACTCAGTCCGCAGGCCTCTTCCTGGTTAATAGGAGATGTTTTTATTTCGTGTCTCCGTCCATCCCCTCCCGCAGGGAACGAACAAAGTCATACAACGGGCCAGCACAGGATTCCCCATGCTCGGCAGCCACCTTGACAACGGCGCTGCCCACAATCACCCCATCGCAGTAGCGCTGCATTTCTTTTGCCTGTTCTGGCCCGGAAATACCGAAGCCTACGGCGCAGGGAATGGTGGCGTAGGGTCGAATTTGGCCGAAAAACGCATCAAAGTCGGTAGAAAAGCCGGAACGCATCCCGGTGACCCCGGTGGAGGACACGCAGTAAAGAAAGCCCTTGGCACCTTTTGCAATTTTGGCCGCCCGTTCGTGGGAGGTGGGGGCCACCAGGCGGATGGAATAGACCCCGTGCGCTTCGGCCACGCCTTCGATCTCGTCCTTTTCCTCATAGGGCATATCGGGGACGATCACCCCGTCCACCCCGCACTGCTCGCACAGGGAGAAAAACCGCTCCTTGCCGAACCGGTAGATGCTGTTTAAGTAAAGCATGAGCAGGAGCGGCTTCTGGGTCCTTTCCCGCAGGCGCTTAACCAGGTCGAAAATAGCCACCAGCGTCGTCCCCGCCGCCAGCGCCCGCTGGGATGCCTCCTGGATGACCGGCCCTTCCGCCACCGGATCGGAGAAGGGAACGCCCAGTTCAATCAGGTCCGCCCCCGCCCGGTCCATCGCCAGAACCGCTTCTTGTGTCACCGAAAGGTTCGGGTCCCCGGCGGTGATAAAGGTGATGAGGGCCTTGCGTCCCTGTTCTTTGCACTCTGCAAATTTCGCATCGATTCTATTCATGAATGGTCACCCCTCTGTATCGTGCTACCTGGTAAACGTCTTTATCCCCCCGGCCGGACAGGCAGATGACCAGGCTCTGGTCCCTGCCCATCTGGGGTGCGAGCTTTCTTGCCGCCGCCACCGCGTGGGCCGACTCAATGGCCGGAATGATACCCTCGGTTTTCGACAGGTATTCGAACGCGCTCACCGCTTCCTCGTCGGTGATGTCCACATAGTCCGCCCGGCCGGTTTCAAAGAGATGGGCGTGCTCCGGGCCGATGCCGGGATAGTCGAGCCCGGCGGAAATGGAATAAACCGGGTCGATTTGCCCCTCTTCGTTTTGCAAAAACAGGGACTTCATTCCGTGAAAAATTCCCTTGGAGCCTTTGGTGATGGTGGCGGCGTGCAGGGCGGTGTCCACCCCTTTGCCGGCCGCCTCCGCGCCCACCAGCCGCACCGACGGCTCGTGGATAAAGTCATAGAACATGCCCATGGCGTTGGAGCCGCCGCCTACGCAGGCCACCACGCAGTCGGGCAGCTTTCCGGTTTTCTCAAGCATCTCCCGTTTGGTCTCCTCGCCGATGATCTTCTGAAAATCCCGGACCATGGTGGGGTAGGGGTGGGGGCCCATCACCGAGCCGATTAGGTAATAGGTGTGCTCTACATTTGTGGCCCAGTCCCGCATAGCTTCGTTGATGGCGTCCTTTAAGGTACGAGTCCCGCTGGACACGCCGGTGACCTTCGCCCCCAGAAGCTCCATGCGGTATACGTTGAGAGACTGGCGCTCCATGTCCTCCTCGCCCATGAACACCTCGCATTCCATACCGAAAAGGGCCGCCGCGGTGGCGGTTGCCACCCCGTGCTGGCCGGCGCCGGTTTCCGCGATCAGGCGGCGCTTGCCCATCTTCTTTGCCAGCAGCGCCTGCCCGAGCACGTTGTTAATCTTGTGGGAGCCGGTGTGGTTTAGATCCTCCCGCTTGATGTACACGGCCGCGCCGCCCAGGTCTCTGGTCATTTTTTCAGCGTAATACAGCATGGAAGGGCGGCCCGCATAGTCCCGGTAATAGGTGTGCAGCTCCTCCAGAAAGGCCGGGTCCTCCCGGTAGTGGTCGTATGCCGCCTGCAGCTCCTGCACGGCGGCCATAACGGTTTCGGGGACGTACTGCCCGCCGAACTCGCCGAATCTTCCGATTTTATTCATGGTCAAACCCCTCTTATGATTGATAGAATCTGCTTGATTTTTTCCCGGTCCTTCACGCCGTCTGTCTCAATCCCGCCGGACAGGTCCACCCCGTCCGGATGCACTTGCCGGACAGCTTCCCGGAGGTTGCCTGCGTGCAGGCCTCCCGCCAGGAAAAAGGGCCTGGGCGGGGAAACGCGCCCGAACAGGCTCCAGTCCGCGGTTTTCCCGGTTCCGCCGTAAGCGTCTTTGGAAAAAGCGTCGAACAAAACCAGGTCCGCCCCATAGCTTTGGGCGCGCTGCAGGTCGGATTCCTTTTGTACCCGCACCGCCTTCCACAGGCCGGCGCCCGGCGGCAAAAACGTACGCAGACGGGCGATGTACGCCGCGTCCTCATCCCCGTGTAGCTGTACGGCGTTTAGGGAAACGTCCCTTGCAATTCGGGCCACCGTTTCAGGCGCTTCGTTGACGAAAACGCCCACCGCCTGGATGGATGCGTCCAAAGCCTTTCGCAGGGCCGCCGCCTGGACGGGCGTCACCTGCCGGCGGCTTTGGGCAAAGACGAAGCCCACATAATCGGGCTTAAATTCGTTTACATACCGGATGTCTTCCATGCGTCTCAAGCCGCAGAGCTTACCCTTCATATCCCCTCCCGCAGAGAGGAAAGGGCAGCCCCGATGTCGCCGCTTCGCATCAGCGTTTCCCCGATGAGAACCGCGTCGGCGCCCTGCTCTCGGACCATACGCAGGTCTGCACTCTTTTGCATGCCGCTCTCGGCCACAAGGATCGTATCCGCCGGCAGCATTTTCGCCAGTGTACCAGTGACGGTGATGTCCACCTGGAAGGTGGTTAAATCCCGATTGTTGATCCCCACGATGGGGCACCCGGCGGACAAAACCCGTTCCAGCTCTTCCTCGTTGTGCACTTCCGTCAGACACGCAAGGCCCACCGACTTGGAAACGGCGAGAAATTCCCGGATGGTTTCGGTGGAAAGCAGCGCGGCGATGAGCAAAACCGCGTCCGCTCCCAAAACCCTGGCCTCATAAATCTGGTAAGGATCAAAAATGAAATCCTTTCGCAGCAAGGGGAGGTTTACCGCTTTGCGGATAGCGGACAGGTATGCGCCGTTTCCCTGAAAGTACCGTTCCTCCGTCAAAACCGATACGGCGTCAGCACCCGCCGCTTCATAGGCCTTGGCGGTGGCAACCGGGTCAAAGTCCGGCTTTATGAGGCCCTTGGAGGGGGAGGCTTTTTTCACCTCCGCGATGACGGCCAGCCGGTTCCCGCGCAGCGCACCCGCAAAGTCTTTGGCAGGGGCGGCCATCCCTTCGGCTTCGGCCCGGACTTCAGGAAAAGGCCGCCTGGCCTGTTCCCGCGCCAGCTGCTCCTTGCGGGCCGCTACGATGTCGTCCAGAATCATGCGCGTTTGCCCTCCTTTGCGAAGGAACTGGTCAGTTCCTTAAGCGCCTCGAGCTTTTGCATGGCCGCACCCGAGTCAATGGAACGTTTTGCCATGGCTATTCCGTCCTCAACGCTGTCCGCCCGGCGGGCGACGTAAAGGGCGCAGGCTGCGTTTAACACCACGATGTCCCGCTGAGGACCTTCCTTGCCGGAAAGCACGTCTAAGGTGATCTGCGCATTGTCCCCAGCCGTGCCGCCCACAAGGACCGATTTGTCCGCAAAGGCAATGCCGTAGTCCCGCGGGTCTAAGTCGTACTTGATGATCTTGCCGTCACGGATTTCGCAGATGCGGGTTTTGTCGGAAACGGTAATTTCGTCGAGCCCGTCGCAGCCGTGGACAATCATGGCGCCCTTGATGCCTAAATTCATCAGCACCCGGGCCATGGTCTCCATCAGTCCCTCGTCGTACACACCCAGAATGATATACTGAGCGAACGCCGGATTTGCCAGCGGGCCTAAGATATTGAAGACGCTGCGCACCCCCATCTCCCGCCGGGGCCCGGCGGCAAAGCGCATGGAGCTGTGAAAACAAGGGGCGAAGAGGAAGGAAAGGCCGCATTCTTTGATGCACCGCTCCGCCTGGGGTGCGGTCATGTTGATGTTGATTCCTAAGGCTTCCAGTACGTCCGCCGCCCCGCTCTTGCTGGACACGCTGCGGTTGCCGTGCTTGGCCACCTTCAGGCTGGCCCCGGCGATGACGAAGGAAGCGGTGGTGGAGATGTTAAAGGTGTTGGCCATGTCCCCGCCGGTGCCCACAATGTCAATAACCGAGGTGGAATGCCCCACCTGCACGGCGTTTTTGCGCATCACCCGGGCAAACCCGGTGATTTCGTCGGTGGTTTCCCCCTTCATGCGAAGGGCGGTCAGGAAGGAGGCGATCTGCGCGTCGGTGGCGCCGCCGCTCATGATGCAGTCCATCGCCTCGAAGGCCTCCTCCTGGCTGAGGTTTTCCCCGTCGATGGCCTTGAAGATGTAAGGCTTTAAGGCGTTACGCTTGGCAGGGGGAATTTCCGCCTTGGGAGTGCCGAAGGAGGTGACGGGAAGGCGGGCTACCTTTCCTAAGAAGTTTTCCAGCAGCTGCTTGCCGCAGCTGGTCAGGATGGATTCGGGATGAAACTGCACGCCGAAGGTAGGGTGCTCCTTATGCATGACCGCCATAATCTGCCCGTCCTCATCGGTGGCGGTGACTTTCAGGCAGGAAGGAAGGCTCTGCCCGTCGGTAATCAGGGAATGGTACCGAGCGACCGGGGCGCTTTTGGGCAGGCCGGAAAAGAGCGGGCAGCGGGGATCCAGATTTACCGTGCTCGCCTTGCCGTGCATCAGCGTTTTTGCCGGGACCGTCTTGCCGCCGAAGGCTTCCCCGATGGCTTGGTGTCCCAGGCACACGCCCAGAATCGGGATGCGCCCGGAAAAACGCTTCACCGCTTCGATGGTGACGCCCGCTGTTTTCGGATAGCCGGGGCCGGGGGAGAGAAGAAGGGCTTCGGGCTTGAGCTTTTCGATTTCGTCCAGGGTAATCTCGTCGTTTCGCACTACTTTTACGTCGCTGTAAAGCTGGCCGACGATCTGGTAAAGATTATAGGTAAAGGAATCGTAATTGTCGATGAGTAAGATCATAGCTTCGCCGCCTCCTCAATGGCATGGATGACTGCCTGGGCCTTGTTCCTGGATTCTTCGAACTCTTTTTCCGGCACCGAGTCGGCCACAATGCCGCCTCCCGCCTGGATGTAGGCTTTGTTGTTCTGAAAGAGCGCCGTGCGGATGGCGATGCAGGTGTCGATGTTCCCGTCGAACCCTAAGTATCCTACCGTGCCGCCGTACAGGCACCGTTTCTTGTTTTCCAGCTCGTCGATGATCTCCATGGCCCGCACCTTGGGCGCGCCCGAGAGAGTTCCCGCAGGAAGCACCGCCATCAGCGCGTCCACCGCCGTTTTGCCCTCCTGTAAGATGCCCTTGACGTCGCTGACCAGGTGCATCACCTTGGAAAACCGCTCCACCTGCATCAGCCGGGTGACCTCCACCGTGCCGAATTTGCTGACCTTGCCCACGTCGTTGCGGCCTAAGTCCACCAGCATGGTGTGCTCCGCTTTTTCCTTGGGGTCGTTTAGGAGGGCTTTCTCATTCTGGGCGTCCAGCTCCGGGGTGACCCCTCTCGGGCTCGTGCCGGCGATGGGGCGGGTGGTAACCACCCCTTTGGTGACATTCACCAGCATTTCCGGGGACGCGCCCACAATCTGATAGGAAGGGCACTGCAGATAATAGAGATAAGGGGACGGGTTCGTCGCCCGCAGCACCCGGTAGACGTCGAAGGGATCGGGGGGGTTCTCCGCCTCGAACCGCTGGGAGAGCACCACCTGGAAAATATCGCCTGCACGGATGTATTCCTTGGCCTTCTCCACATTGGACATGAATTCCTCTTTCGTTAAGTTGGAGGTGATGCGGCAGGGGCGGGGAGGTTTTTCCTGGGCCGGGGCGGGGACAAAAGTGCGAATCTGCTCCGCTAGCTCCTTTGCCCGCGTTTCGCAGGCGGCGTACTGGGCGTCCAAATCCCCGTCCTTATAGATGTTGAGGATGATTACGGTCTTGTTGCTCAAATGATCGAAAGCCACCACCTCGTCAAACAAAAACAGATGGCAGTCCGGCAGATGCAGGTCGTCTTCGGGGACACTAGTTAATTTTTTTTCCAGATACCGCACCGTATCGTAGCCGAAAAAGCCCACCAGCCCGCCGGTGAATTTGGGCCGGTTGGGAACGCTGGGGGAATGGGTGCGCTCAAGAATGCTCTGCAAAAAAACAATCGGATTGCTTACCGGCTGTCTCGAGGCCTTGCCGTCCCGAACCGTGACGCCCTCGCCATGTTCGATCCTTACTTCCAGCTTGGGACGGATGCCGATGAAGGAATACCGGCCCCATTGCTGGGAATTGTCCACGCTTTCTAAGATAAAGCAAGTTTCGTTGCCCGCTTTTAAGGCGTTGAAGAGGTGCACCGGCGTGTAGGTGTCGGAAAGAACCTCGTAAAAAACCGGCGCTAAGTCATAGTCGTTTAGAAGTTCCTGAATTTCGTGTTTGGTCGGATACATAAAAAGCTCCTTCTCTCCGCGCTTAAGATTTCCCAAGTCTCCGCTCCTTGCGCGGGCACAGAGCGGAGAAAGGCAACAAAAAAAGCCGGTCGTCCAAACCATGGGACGATCGACTCGTGGTGCCACCCAAATTCGAAAGCTCAAAAAGCTTTCCTTGTTCACAAGGGTACGCGGCAATTTTGCAAGGTACATTGCGTCAAATGCAGGATACCCCCTCCGCGTAACGTGCGGATCACGGCGTCAGCTACTCCGGCCCTTCTTTTTAAGACCGTTTCCCCTTGCTCCTCACAAACCCATTCCTCCAAAGCAGCGTATGTACCGGCTTTCCACCAGCCGCCGGCTCTCTGAACACCGTGTTGCGGAGTACTCACTTTTGCTCAACGGATTTTTCTATCTGATTTTGTTGCTATTATATGCGCCCATAAACCATTTGTCAACCCTTTTTTTCAGCCAGTAAAAAGATAAAGATTGGCGGCAATAGCCCGAAGATCGACAGCTTCCCTTGAAAAAGACGGGGGTTTGGATGGGCACACGGTCCAAAAAAGCGCCGTTTTGCCGCCAAGGCAGGGCGATAAAGACAAACCCAAATGGTCTTTTGGTTGCGACCTTGCCTGCGAAAAAGCACGCCGTTACGGCTGCAGGCGGGAAAACTCCGCGGCCATGTCCGCCAGCGTCAAACCGGACAGCACCTCGTCGATCTTTTCATCCATCCGGTCCCATACCTTCTTTCGCACGTGCCTGGCATACGGGGATTCTTCCTGCGAGCCGTCCGCGCCTACGATGGACAAATCCCCTTCCAGCACCTCCAGCACCTGCCGGATGGTGATGTCCGAAGGCGGGGCCGCCAGCCGGTAGCCGCCCTGAGAGCCGGACATTCCCCGTATCAGCCCCGCGTTTTTTAAAGCCGCAAAGCTGTGTTCGAGATAGTTTAAAGAGATGTTCTGCCGCTGGGCGATGCTTCCTAACGTCACGTAATCCCCCTGGTCGTGAATGGCCAGGTCGATCATAGCGCGCAGGCCGTACCGCCCCCGGGTGGATAGCTTCATTCCGCTCCCTCCTTTGGAAAGGATTGTGCCAGGTCAAAAAGCGTCACCCCGTCCGCTACCCCATCGATGGCGGCGGCGAGCCTCGTCCAGACCGGACGAGTGGCGCACCGGGAGGCCATGGCGCTTTGGCAGAGGGAAGGGTCACGGATGCAGGCCACTGGGACGAGTTGCCCTTCCACCGCCCGCAGAATCTCACCCACCGTGATTTCGCTAGAAGGCCGGGCCAGCAGGTAGCCGCCCTTCTGCCCGCGCACCGTGGTCAAAAGTCCCGCCTTGCGCAGCCGGAAGAAAAGCTGCTCCAGATACCCTTCGGTAATCCCGGTTTTACCGCTCAGTTCCCGGACCTTTTTCGGCCCTTCCCCGCAATTGACCGCCAGACAGCACATGGCCTCGACCGCGTATTTTCCTTTGGTGGACAGCTTCATCCAGTTCCCTCCTTCTTAGGTTTCTGCTGCTATGATAGCGCAAAAAGGACAGCGGCGCAAGAGAAATTTTATAATTCCTATTGACATAGTAAAGATAAAAGGCTATAATCTTTATCAAATTGATAGGAAATACAGGGAAAGGGGAGACCGGCCGTGGAAAAAACAACCGTTGCCTTTACCCGTCTCGTGCATGTCACCAGCCGGCGAATGTGTCTGTGTTTGTTCCTAGCATAACTGGATGAACCGCACAGGAGGTAAGAAACATGAGCCAATTTCGTTTTGAAACCAACCAGCTGCACGCGGGCCAGGCGCCGGATCCGGTGACCAAGTCCCGTGCAGTGCCCATCTATCAGACTACGTCCTATGTTTTCGACGACACCAACCAAGCCGAGAACCTGTTCGGCCTGAAGGAACCCGGCAACATTTACACCCGCATTATGAACCCCACCACCGATGTTTTCGAAAAGCGCATCGCTGCGCTGGAAGGGGGCGTGGGGGCGTTGGCAACGGCTTCCGGGTCGGCTGCCATCACCTATTCCGTTTTGAACCTGGCTTCAGCAGGGGATGAGATTGTCGCCGCCTCTACTCTGTACGGCGGGACCTTTGCTTTGTTTCACTCCACCTTACCAAAACTAGGCATTCGCACCACCTTTGTAAATCCCGACGATCCGGGCAACTTTGAAGCCGCTGTTACCGAACGGACCAAGGCCTTGTATATGGAGTCCATTGGGAATCCCGGCATCAATCTCATTGACATGGAAGCGGTGGCGGACATCGCCCACAGGCACGGCATTCCCTTGATTGTGGACAATACCTTCGCCACTCCGTATCTGCTTCGGCCCATCGAGTTCGGCGCGGACGTGGTGGTCCACTCGGCCACCAAGTTCATCGGCGGCCACGGCACCTCCATCGGCGGCGTCATTGTGGACGCGGGCCGGTTTGACTGGGCGGGGAGCGGGAGATTCCCGGATTTCACCGAGCCGGATGAAGATTACCACGGCATCCGCTACGTGCCGGATGCGGGAAACGCGGCCTATATCACCAAAGCCCGGGTTCAGCTTCTTCGAAATACCGGCGCGTGCTTAAGCCCCTTCAACGCCTTTCTACTCTTGCAGGGCCTGGAAACCCTGTCTCTGCGGGTGGAGCGGCACGTGGAGAACGCCCAGAAGCTCGCTTGGTATCTCCAAGGACACGAAAAGGTGGCCTGGGTGAATTATCCGGGCCTTCCGGGGAATCCTTATCATGCCCTCGCGGAGAAGTACCTGCCTAAGGGCGCCGGTTCCATCTTCACCTTCGGCGTCAAGGGCGGCGAGTCCGCCGCCCGCAGGCTGATCGACAGCCTGCACATTTTCTCCCAGCTTGCCAACGTGGCCGACGCCAAGTCTTTGGTTATCCACCCGTCGTCCACCACCCACCAGCAGCTTTCCCCAAGCGACCAGGAAAAGGCCGGGGTCACCAAGGATATGATCCGCCTTTCCGTCGGCCTCGAACACATCGACGACCTGATTGCCGATCTGGAGGGAGCTTTTTCAAAACTCGACTAGGAGGCGCTTTTATGCCAAACATCGCACAGGATTTGACCCAGTTAATCGGAAACACCCCCCTTCTCAAGCTGTCCCGTTATGGGGAACAGGAAGGGGTGAAGGGAGAGCTGGTGGCGAAGCTCGAAAGCTTCAACCCCCTCTCTTCGGTCAAGGACCGCTTGGGCTACGCCCTGATTGCCGACGCGGAGGCGAAGGGAATTTTGGGCCCCGGTTCCACCATCGTTGAGCCCACCAGCGGGAACACCGGCATTGCCCTCTCCTTTGTGGCGGCGGCTAAGGGCTACCGCGTTATCCTTATCATGCCGGAAACCATGAGCCTGGAACGGCGCAGCCTGCTCAAGGCCCTGGGCGCCGAGCTGGTGCTCACCGAAGGAGCCAAGGGCATCAAGGGCGCCATCGAAAAGGCCCAGGAGCTGAAAGAGGAGATCAAAGGCGCGGTGATTCTCGGCCAGTTTACCAACCCCGCCAATGTCCGCATGCACTACCATACCACCGGCCAGGAAATCTGGCGGGACACCGACGGCAAGGTGAATCTCTTCGTGGCGGGCATCGGTACCGGCGGCACCATCACCGGCGTGGCAGAGGCCCTCAAGGAAAAGAATCCGGCGGTGCGCATCGTAGGGGTGGAACCGGCCGCATCGCCAGTGCTGTCCGGCGGGCAGCCGGGCCCCCACAAGATCCAGGGCATCGGCACCGGCTTCGTCCCGGAGCTTCTGAGAAGGGACCTGATTGACGAGGTCCTTCCCGTGAGCAATGAGGACGCCTTTTCCACCGCCCGCAAGTTGGCTTCGGCGGAAGGCCTTCTGTGCGGCATTTCTTCGGGCGCGGCCCTGTTTGCGGCCACCCAGGTGGCGAAACGGGAGGAAAACGCGGGCAAACGCATTGTGGTGCTCCTGCCCGATACCGGAGAGCGGTACCTTTCCACCGGCCTCTTTGATGCGTAATCCTGTGCCTGCTCGGAAAGAGGCATTGTCCATCCCCCTGATTTTGCATGTCTATGCAAAATCAGGGGGATTTTGCTGTCCGCCTTAGATTCGCCGACTTTCTTCACACGGCATGCCTATGAAAAGCAAAACCACTTGCAGACCGGGTTCTATCCACGCCAAAGAGGGCGGCTGACTGGCTGGGAAACCAAAGGGATTGGAATGGTACGTGCAGAAATGCAGTTCGGCATCAGAGCGCTGTCATACGTTTCGTAAAAATGAAAAACGCTTCCCGCTGGGACAAGCAGGGAAGGAAATGAGATGGGAATGACTGGAATATCAGCCTTTCAAGCCGGTTTTTCCTCTGTCCTTCTCCTTTTTGGTGGATTTGCAGGGCGTCGATTTTTCAGCAAATTAACGTTTTTTGGAACAAACGGACCTTCTTTTGCATAAAATAAAGTACAAATGACCATTATGTAAACTTTTTCGAACAATTGCTTTCGTCGCATTGAGATGGTCAAAAAAATATGGTAAAATAATAATAAATATTTGCATTTTCATACAGAATGGAAAGGGTGCGATTTCGAAGAAAAACAGGTGAAGGAGGGACTGCGGTTTGATCACAATGATGTTGGTTGGGTCGTTGATTCTGCTGGTGTGTGTCACGTCCAGCAAGCTTTTGTACCGGTTCGGCGTACCGGCGCTGCTTATTTTTTTGGTGCTGGGTATGTTCTTTGGTTCGGATGGACCGGGCGGTATTTATTTTGACAATTTTGATCTGGCCCGGCAGCTTTGCTCCTTCGGCCTGGTTTTCATCATGTTCTACGGCGGTCTGGGCACCAATTGGAAGATGGCCAAACCCGTAGCGGTACCGTCCATCCTGCTATCCACGGTGGGCGTGGTGGTCACGGCGGTGCTGACGGGGCTTTTCTGCCATTTTGTTTTGGGAACCACGTTGCTGGAAGGCCTTTTGGTGGGCTCGGTGGTGGGCTCCACCGACGCCGCGTCCGTCTTTTCCATCCTTCGTTCCCGCAAGCTCAACCTAAAGGGTGGCCTCGCCTCCATGCTAGAGGTGGAAAGCGGAAGCAACGATCCCATCGCCTACATGATGACGATGGTGATTTTGTCCCTCATGTCCGCCGGAGGCGGGAACTCCATCGTGCTGATGGTGGTGTGCCAGCTGGTGTTCGGCCTGGGGCTGGGCTTTGGCCTTGCCAAGCTTGCGGTATGGATTCTGCGCCGGGTCAAATTCGAGATCGAGAGCTATTATCTGATTTTTGTGGCCGCTGTGGCGATCTTAGGTTATTCTCTGTGTGAATTCATCGGCGGAAACGGATACTTGTGCGTGTACATCGTAGGCATTGTGGTGGGCAACAGCAAAATCGTCCACAAGCGCAGCCTGGTGCATTTCTTCGACGGAATTTCCTGGCTGATGCAGATCATGCTCTTTTTTACGCTGGGGCTCCTCTCCTTCCCGTCTCACCTGCCAAGCATCCTGCTGCCCGGCATTCTGGTTTCCCTCTTTCTTATCCTGGTGGCGCGGCCGGCGGCGGTCTTCGGCATCCTATGCTGGTTTAAGCGCCCGGTGAAGCAGCAGTTGTTCGTTTCTTGGGTGGGGCTGCGGGGCGCGGCGTCCATTGTGTTCGCCATCTTCGCGGTAACCAATGTGTCCGGGATGGAAAACGACCTGTTCCACATGGTTTTTTTCGTGGCCTTGTTCTCAGTAGCCGTCCAGGGAACTCTGATCCCCTTCTTTGCCAAAAAGCTCGACTTGGTAGAGGAATCCTCCCCGGTTCTCAAGACCTTTACCGACTACCAGGAGGAAACCGGTGCCGTGCTCAAGGAATACCTCATTGAGCCGGACAGCGTGTGGGCGGACAAAGCCATCGCCGAGGCGGACATTCCCGAGGAAATCCTGGTGGTGATGATCAAGCGAGGCGGCGAGGTGGTGGTGCCAAAGGGCTCCACGGTAATTCTGCCGGGAGACCGGCTGGTTCTCAGTGCAAACGATTTCGATGGGCTGCCTTCCTGACGCGAACGCGGCGGGTGAGGAGAGTTTTTCCAATTTGCACTCATAATTTGTCTTTCTTACGGGACAATAAGAAGAGAACTGGAAGGTTTTTCTCCGGGGAAACGGCGGATGAGGTTGAATTCGGGGCGGCGATGTTGTATGATAAGGTTTATGGAATGCGCAAATATACAAATTATCCCAAATTTCAGCCTTTGCAAACCGGGACGTTTGAACGCGATGGCTCGCCATCCAGGATGACGGACAGAATATGTGTAGTAGTGAGGACAACATGAGATTTCAGTTTAAACAGACGATCCGCACCATTATGGTGCTGTTCGATATCGTAATCTTGTCCGGCGCGTTTTATTTTCTGTGGATCAGCCTTTATAACAGCGATATCCCCAATCCTTTCTTCCGCAACGGGAACTATCTGCTGACCATCGTATACGCGCTGATTGTGACGGTGACGGTCATCCTGATGAAAGGCCATCAGGTGGGGCAGAACCGAATTACCGAAATTCTTTTGTCCCATGCCATTGCGCTGGGCCTTTGCAATACGATCATGTTTTTGCTCGCGTCCCTGCTTTCCTATGAGTTCGTGGATTTTGTGGGCTTTATCTGGCTGACGGTCATTCAAATGATCATCGTTACCTTCTGGGCCTGTATAGCAAACCGGGTCTATTATCAGATTTACCCGCCTCACGATATGCTTCTTGTCTATGACGACGAGATCAACCATGCCATTAAGAAAAAGCTCAACCGGATTGTGGATAAATACCGGATTTTGAAGGAAATCAACGTAAGCGAGGGCCGGGAGGCCATTGAGGCGGCCATGGAGCCCTTCGATTCCATCGTTCTCTCCGTCAACAGCACGGAGCTTCGGCAATGGATGATCAATCTATGCTATCAGAAAGCCAAGCGGCTTTATGTGGTCCCTTCCATTACGAACATTCTGGTCAACGGCGCCACCGACATCCGGGTGGTGGATACCCCCATGCTCTTTCTGCGCAACCAGGGCCTGACCAATGAAAAGCGGCTCTATAAGCGGCTTTTGGACATTGTAGGTTCGCTTTGCGGCATTTTGGTGCTGTCGCCTATCTTTTTGGTGACGGCATTGGCCATCTGGGCTTACGACCGTAAAAACGTGTTCTACACTCAAGAACGCCTGACCATTGACGGGAAGGTGTTCAAGGTGCTGAAGTTTCGCTCCATGATCGTGGACGCGGAGCGAAACGGTGCGCAGCTGGCTACGGTGGACGACGACCGGATTACGCCTGTGGGAAAAATCATACGCAAGCTACGTATCGATGAAATTCCACAGCTTTTTAATGTCTTAAAAGGGGACATGTCGCTGGTGGGTCCCCGCCCGGAACGGCCGGAGATCGCTGCGGAATATGAAAAGTCCATGCCCGAGTTCGCCTATCGCCTCAAAGCCAAGGCGGGCCTGACCGGCTATGCCCAGGTTTATGGAAAATACAACACCACCGCCTACGACAAGCTCCTGATGGACCTGATCTATATTGAAAACTATTCCTTCCTGCTGGATTTGAAGCTGATGATCCTGACCCTGCGCGTGGTGATGATGCCGGATAAAACCGAAGGCATCCAGCAGGGAGAACGGATGGCGCAGACGAAGAAAACCACCGAGGAATAGCCTTGCGCCGAAATTTGCGAGCAGGAGTGTGCCATGTGGACGTATCGGTAATCATCATCAATCACAATACGAAAGACCTGACGGCCCAGACGGTGGAGTCGGTGCTTGCCGCTACCCATAGGGCGTCCTTTGAGGTGCTGGTGATGGACAATTCCAGCAACGAAGCCCAGCGCTATCTGGGGATGAAGGACGAGCGGGTGCGGGTGTTTTCCGGTGTGGAAAACCACGGATTCGGCCATGCGTGCAATCTGGGAGCAAAGAAGGCACGGGGCGATTTTCTCTTGTTTTTAAACTCGGATACCATCGTGCACGATGGCGCCATCGACGCAGGCGCTGCCTATCTAAAGGAGAATCCGTCCATCGGCGTGCTGGGCCTTCGTACCGTGCTGCCGGACGGGACGCTGGACAGCGGCTGCAAACGGGGATTTCCCACGCCCTTAGCCGCCCTTTATTACTTTATGGGGATGGACAAAAAGCATCCTGACAATCCCAAATACGGAGCCTATCACCAAACGTTTATCGACCCTGAAAAGAACAGCGACGTGGACGCGGTCTCCGGCGCGTGCATGCTGGTGCCCAAAGCCGTGTATGAGCAGGTGGGCGGGTTCGATGAGGACTTCTTTATGTACGGAGAGGACCTGGACCTTTGCTATCGCATCAAGGAAAAAGGGTACCGGGTGGTATACTTTGCCGATGGGGCCATCACCCATTTGAAAGGGCAAAGCGGCCTGCACCAGAAGTCGAAGCCCATTATTTATCACTTTCATCACGCCATGCTGCTTTTCTATCAAAAGCATTATCGAAAGCAATATAACCCCTTTGTTACCGGGCTTGTGTATACCGGGATTTACGCCAAGTACGGGCTGACCCTTTTAAAAGGGAAGATGAGCCGGGAAAAAGGAGGAACGGCCGGGGTATGATCGACATTTTGATGGCGGTCTATCAAGGGGAAGCCTATGTCGCCGAGCAGATCGAATCCATTCTAAAGCAAACGTACACCGATTGGACGCTGCTTATTGGGGACGACGGTTCCAAGGACCGCACTATGGAAATCCTTTTGGCATATGAAGCGAAATACCCGTCCAAAATACGGGTCATTCCAAATACAAAAAATTCCGGCAGCGCCCAGGCGAACTTCTTCCGTCTTCTTTCTCTAAGCGAGAGCGCCTACGCCATGACCTGTGACCACGACGACGTGTGGCTGCCCGACAAGGTGGAAAAAACCATGGGGGAGATGGAGCGCCTGGAGGGGGAGAACCCGCCGGGAACGCCGATTTTGGTCCATACCGACCTTGAGGTGGTGGACGAGAACCTGCGTACCATCGCACCGTCCATGTTCCGGCTGCAAAACCTGGACAGCCGCCGGGTTTCCCTTTCAAAGCTGCTGGCGCAAAATGTGGTTACCGGCTGCACGATGCTGGCAAACCGCCCGTTGCTCGACTTAGCCAAGGATCCGCCCGCCAGCGCCATCATGCACGACTGGTGGCTGGCGCTGGTGGCGGCGGCTTTTGGGAAGATCGGATTTGTTGACGAGCCCACCATCCGCTATCGGCAGCATGGGAACAATGAGGTGGGAGCCAAGAACGTCCGGGACCCCAAATATGTGGCGGCAAGGCTGTCGAAAACCGAACAGATTCATAAGGTGCTGACCGATACTTACCGGCAGGCGGCTGGTTTTTACGAGCGTTATCAAGGCAGGCTTTCCAAAGAACAGGCCGAGCTGGTGCTGGGTTACGCGAGAATGCCGGAGTACGGCAAGCTTCACCGCATGGCGCATCTTCTGCGCAACGGACACGGTAAGAATGGGCTGGTCCGCAAGGCCGGGCAGCTCTTGTTTGCATAAAGAAACGATAGGAAATGAGGTTTTTGTATGAAAGGCATTATTCTTGCGGGCGGCGCGGGAACCCGGCTTTATCCGTCGACCATCGCCTGCTCCAAGCAGATTCTGACCGTCTACGATAAGCCGATGATTTATTATCCCCTGTCCACCCTGATGCTGGCTGGAATTCAGGAAATCCTGATCATCTCCACTCCGAGAGACCTGCCGGTGTTTCAGGAGCTGTTTGGAGACGGAAGCCATTTGGGGCTCAAGTTCTCCTACGTGGTGCAGGAAGCGCCCCGCGGCCTGGCCGAAGCCTTCATCCTGGGGGCGGACTTTATTGGAGACGACAATGTCTGCCTGGTGCTGGGGGACAACATCTTTTACGGTTACGGTTTCTCCGGCCGGCTGGCCGCGGCGGCGGGCCGCAAGGAAGGCGCTACCATCTTCGGCTACCATGTCAGCGAACCGAGAGCCTTCGGTGTGGTGGAGTTCGATAAGAACGGCACGGTTCTTTCCATTGAGGAAAAGCCGGAGCATCCCAAGTCTAACTATGCGGTGCCCGGCCTTTATTTCTACGACAACCAGGTGGTGGAGATTGCCAAGTCCATCAAGCCCTCCGCCCGGGGCGAGCTGGAAATCACCGCCGTCAATAACGCCTATCTTGAACAAGGCAAGCTGAAGGTGGAGCTCTTCGGCAGAGGAATGGCGTGGCTGGATACGGGAACCCACCGGGCCATGCTGGACGCGGCCAATTTCGTCGAAGCGGTGCAGACGAGGCAGGGACTGTATATTTCCTGCATTGAGGAAATCGCCTACCGCCGCGGCTTTATCAACAAGGAGCAGCTTCTCGTGCAGGCCGAGCGGTTTAAAAAGAGCGAGTACGGCGATTACCTGTTCCACATTGCTAACACCATCGAGGTATAAGGAAGGACGGAGACGTTTTCGTGAAAATACTGATTACGGGCCGAAACGGTCAGCTTGGAAATGAGCTGGCGAAAATCTTAAAAGAGGGACGGTCGGAGCTGGGAGCCATCCCGGCATGTTATCAAGACGCCCAGGTCACCGGTGTGGACTTAGATGAACTGGACATTTCGGATCAGGAGGCGGTCAACCGTTTCTTTGAGGGAAATCCCTTTGATTTGCTGATCAACTGCGCCGCCATGACCAATGTAGAAGGCTGTGAGGACAATCAGGACGTGGCATTTAAGGCAAACGCCCTGGGGGCTCGGAACATGGCCTTGGCTGCTGACAAAATGGGTGCGAAGCTTGTGCACGTATCCACCGACTATGTGTTCTCCGGGGACGGAAGTGTTCCCTACGTGGAATGGGATCTGTGCAACCCGCAAAGTATTTACGGAAAGAGCAAATATCTTGGCGAGCAGTACGTACGGGAATTGTGCAAAAAGTATTTCATCCTGCGCACTTCCTGGCTTTATGGTTATGTGGGGAAGAACTTTGTCAAGACCATCCTGCGCATCGCCAAGGCAAATGAGGAAATCACCGTGGTCAACGACCAGCGGGGCAATCCCACCAACGCCGCCGACCTTGCCCATCATATCTTAAAGGCTGCGGCTACCGAGCAGTACGGCGTGTACCACTGCACGGGGACAGGAGAATGCACCTGGTACGATTTCGCCTGCAAGATCGTGGAATACGCGGGGATTGACTGCAAGGTCCGTCCCGTCACCTCCCAGGAATATGTGCAGAAGGCCAAGCGGCCCGCCTTCTCGTCGCTGGACAACCGGATGCTGCGTTGCACGGTGGGGGACGAAATGCGCGACTGGCAGGAAGCTCTGGAATGCTATCTGAAAAACCTCAAGGACATGTAAGAAAGGCGGACAAGGATGATGAAAACCTATCTGGTAACCGGAGGCGCGGGCTTTATCGGCTCGAACTTTGTGCTGTACATGCTCAAAAAGTACGACGATGTGAAAATCGTCAACATCGATAAGCTGACCTATGCAGGCAACCTAGAAAACCTCAAAGAGGTGGAGAACCACCCGAACTATGTGTTTCGGCAGGTGGACATTTGCGACCAGGCAGCGGTAGCGGCGTTGTTCCAAGAGTTTGACTTTGATTATGTGGTCAACTTTGCTGCGGAAAGCCATGTGGACCGCTCCATTGCCGACCCGGAAATCTTTGTTAAGACCAATGTCCTCGGCACGGTCAACCTGTTAAACAACGCAAAGCTCGCCTGGCAGACCGGCGACGACCAGTATAAGGACGGATGTAAGTTTTTGCAGGTATCCACTGACGAGGTGTACGGCTCTTTGGGCGAAACCGGGTATTTCATGGAAACGACCCCGCTTGACCCCCACAGCCCCTATTCTTCCAGCAAAGCCAGCGCCGACCTGTTCGTGAAAGCGTATCACGATACTTATAAATTCCCGGTGAACATCACCCGCTGCTCGAACAACTACGGCCCCTTCCAGTTCCCGGAGAAGCTCATTCCCCTCATCATCAACAATACCCTGGCCCATAAGGACCTGCCCATCTACGGCGACGGCATGCAGGTGCGTGACTGGCTGTATGTGGAGGACCATTGCAAGGCCATCGACATGGTGGTGCGCGGCGGCAAGGTGGGCGAGGTGTATAACGTGGGCGGCCACAACGAGCGGCCCAACATTTTCATCGTCAAAACCATCCTTGCCTACATCAAGGAGCATGTGGACCCGGCGGTGGGCGAGCACATGATGAAGCATGTGGAGGACCGTAAGGGTCACGACCGCCGTTACGGCATTGATCCCGAAAAGATCAAGAAGGATTTGGGCTGGTACCCGGAGACCTGCTTTGAGGACGGCATTAAGCTGACCATCCAGTGGTATCTGGACCATATGGACTGGATGAAGAATGTCACCAGCGGCGAATACCAGAAGTATTACCAGAAGATGTACGCGGATAAATAAGCGGTGTATTTGGTGTTTGGCTTTTGTATGCGAAGGCAGGCAGAAGCCAAACCTATCCATATCACGGCGGTCTTGCCGCCAGGGCATAATTTCCATGGAAAGGTGAGAAAGAAAACATATGGGACAGTTTACCTTTATTAAAACCGATATTGAGGACTTATATATCATTGAGCCGAAGGTATTCGGCGACAACCGGGGCTATTTTATGGAGACCTACAACTACAACGACTTTAAGGCCGCCGGTCTTGACATGGTCTTTGTGCAGGACAACCAGTCCCGCTCCAAGAAGGGCGTGCTGCGGGGCCTTCATTTCCAGAAGAAGAACCCCCAGGGAAAGCTGGTGCGGGTCATTGAAGGAGAGGTCTACGACGTGGCGGTGGACATCCGCCCAGGCAGCAAGACCTACGGCAAATGGCACGGCGTTCTCCTTTCCAAGGAGAACAAGCGCCAGTTTTACGTACCCGAAGGGTTTGCCCACGGATTTTTAGTGCTGTCGGACGTGGCGGAGTTTGTATACAAGTGCACCCGCTTTTATGATCCGACCGACGAAGGCGCCCTTTACTACGCTGACCCGGACATTGGCATCGACTGGCCGATTTCCGAAGGAATGGAAGTCCTGTTAAGCGAGAAGGACAAAAAGAACGGGGCGTTCCAAGACTTGAATAGATGAGGGTGAAAACGATTTGAAAGCGTATTTGCAGACATTCACCCGGTACCGCCATCTGCTGATGGACTTGGTAGCCAGGGATTTGAAGGTGAAATACCGCCGGTCGGCTTTGGGTTTTTTATGGAGCATCCTCAATCCGATTCTGATGGCGCTGGTTATTTCGGTCGTGTTCAGCCAGATGTTCCGGTTTAAACAGGAATACTTCGCCTCTTATTACCTCACCGGTGCGTTGATTTTCAATTTTATGTCGGAAGCCACCTCCAATTCCCTGACGTCGGTGATCAGCGGAGCGTCGCTCATTAAAAAGGTGTATCTGCCCAAGTACATTTTTCCGCTTCAGAAAACCGTATTTGCCTTTGTCAACATGCTGTTTTCTCTGGTGGCGGTGCTCGTCATGATGCTCATTGACGGGGTGCCTTTTCACTGGACGATTTTGCTTTTCCCGATTCCGATGATCTACGTGTTTGTGTTTACCGTGGGCCTGAGCCTGCTGCTGGCTACCTTAAACGTGTTTTTCCGGGACGTAGGGCACCTTTATTCGGTTTTCATCACCGCATGGATGTACCTGACCCCTCTCATTTACCCGGAAAGCCTGCTGACTGATACCAAGCTTGGAAGCTTGACACTCATGTCCATTGTGCAGTTCAACCCCATGTATTATTATGTGACCTATTTCAGGCGGGTCGTGATGGACGGTGTGATTCCGGGGCTTGAGGTGAACCTCATTTGCGCCGCCTGTTCCCTGTTCTTTTTGGTGCTTGGCGTGTGGGCGTTCAAGCGCAAGCAGGACAAGTTTATTCTGTATGTGTAAAGAGGAGGGGATTCGGGGTGCCCAACGCGATTGAAGTGAGCAATGTTACCATGAAGTTCAACATGTCCAAGGACAAGGTGGACTCCATTAAGGAATATTTTATCAAGCTTTGTAAGCGCCAGCTGCGTTTTGAGGAATTCACGGCGCTGCAAAACGTCAGCGTCAACATTGAAAAGGGCGACGTGTTTGGAATCGTGGGCCTCAACGGTTCTGGAAAAAGTACGTTTTTGAAGGTGGTTTCCGGGATTTTAAAGCCCACCGAGGGCTGGGCGAAAACCTACGGGACGATTTCGCCGCTGATTGAGCTGGGCGCGGGCTTTGATATGGACCTGACCGCCCGGGAGAACGTGCTTTTAAACGGCCTGGTGCTGGGATACACGAAAAAGCATATGAAGGAAAAGTTCGACGAAATCATTGAATTTGCCGAGCTGCAGGACTTTGTGGATGTGGCGCTCAAGAACTTTTCCTCCGGCATGGTGGCGCGCTTAGGGTTTGCCGTAGCGACCATTACGAAACCGGATATCTTGATTGTGGATGAAATTTTATCGGTGGGCGATTATTTGTTTCAGCAAAAGTGCGAAGAGCGCATCAAGGAATTGATGGCCGACGACACGACAGTACTGATTGTCTCCCATTCGATTGAGCAGATTGAACGGCTTTGCAAGCATGTGATGTGGCTCGACCACGGGCATGTTAAGATGCTTGGGGATATGAAAACCGTCTGTGATGCCTATAAGAGCATGTAGACGAAGGACAGAGATGGCTCGGGAGGAATCATACACCGTTGAAAAGGGACGAACAGACATATAAGACAAAAGACCACACGCCCCATCCAGCGCCTGATTCGGAAATGGGGAAACCTGCGCGTGCAAAGAAGGGCGGCCTGAAAAACAGCCGGTACGGTAAAATCCTTTGCAAGGGATTTTCCAGCATTCAGAACTACGGCATCCGCGCCACCTGGCAAAAGGTACGCCGGCGCAGATTCCGCCGGATGCGGGAACGGGAGTTTATGGCCCACTATGTGTTTACTCCCGAGGAACGGCGGATGCAGGAGAATACGGTCTTTGACCGGGACATCACCTTCAGCATCTTAGTCCCGCTTTACAATACCCCGGAACACTTTCTCACCGAAATGATCGATTCCGTTCGGGCACAGACCTATGGGAAATGGGAGCTATGCCTGGCGGACGGCAGCGACGGGGCCCATGCCTACGTGGGAGACATCTGCCGCCGGTATGCGCAGCAGGACGCGCGCGTGCGGTATCAGGTGCTTACAGAGAACCTGGGAATTTCCGGGAACACGAATCAGTGCATTGCGATGGCCACAGGCGATTACATTGGCTTGTTTGACCACGATGATTTGCTTCACCCGGCGGCGCTCTATGAGGTGATGAAGGCCATTACTGAACACAACGCCGATTTTATCTATACCGATGAAATGACCTTCTCCGGCACCATCCAAAACCCGGTGGCAACCCATTTCAAGCCGGATTTTGCGTTGGATAATTTGCGTGCCAACAATTATATCTGTCATTTTTCGGTGTTCAGCCGGGCGCTGCTCGATCAGGTAGGTTATTTCTCCGGCGATTATGACGGCAGCCAGGATTTTGACATCATATTGCGCCTGACGCAAAAGGCAAAGCATGTGGTGCATATTCCAAAGCTTCTCTATTTCTGGCGCAGTCATGCGGGGTCCACGGCGGGAGACATCAGCGTCAAGCCCTATTGCGTTGCATCCGGGATTCGGGCGCTGAACGACTATCTTAAGCGGGAAGGCATCGAAGGCAGAGCCATGGAGGCGCCCAATGCTCCGCTGCTTTACCGGATTGCATATGCGCTCAAAGAAACGCCTCTGATTTCCATTGTAATGCTCAGCACCGGCAGTGCGGCAGCGAGACGGCGGTGCATCGATTCCATCTACCGGAATTCCACTTATCAAAATTTCGAGCTTCTCCTGGTGGGAACGGATGGCGCAGAGGAGGGTAACCATTCCAATCTTCGCCTGCTTTCCTGGGAGAAGCCTTTTCACCGCGCGAAGATGCTCAATTTTGCCGCAAGCCAGGCAAAGGGAAAATATCTGCTCTTTTTGGATGACGATACCAAAGTGATTTCTCCGAAGTGGATAGAAGAAATGCTCATGTACGCCCAGCGTGACGACGTGGGTGCGGTGGGGGCCAAGCTCTATTTTCCGAACAATACCATCGAGCATGCAGGGCTTCTCATCGGCATCCGAGGAAGCGTCGGCCATGTTCATTACCGGGCGGCACGGGGAGACGCCGGTTATATGGGCCGGCTGATGTACGCCCAGAATTTCAGCGCCGTATCCGGTGCGTGTATGATGATTTCTAAGGAGAAATTTGAGCAAACGGGCGGCTTTTGCGAAGACTATGCGGTTGCCTTTCACGATGTGGACCTTTGCCTGCGTCTGCGGGAACAGGGTCAATTGATCGTGTTTACCCCCTACGCGGAACTTTACCATTACGTGCCCAGGGCAAAAGGCAAGACTGCCACGGATAGTTCGGCCCAATTTCAGAAGGACGAAGCCAGGTTTCAAACCAAGTGGAAGGCCTTCATTGAGAAGGGAGATCCCTATTACAACCCGAACTTTTCCTTGGAACGGGATGATTTTACCTTATAAGTAAGCCATAAGAGGGGATCGGCGCAGCTGCGCCGATCA